>DASUFX010000302.1:0-7916 GCA_036274355.1 Kofleriaceae bacterium
CAGACGCTCGCGCGCGGCCGCGCCGATGATCTCGAGCTACTCGATTGGTTGCGCAACGTGATCTGGCCGTACGAGGCCGCCCTCGACGGCGAGGCCGCGAGTGCCGCGGGCGAGCTCGCGTGCGCGGAGCTTCTTCTCGGCGGCACGACCGCGATCCTCGACATGGCGACGGTGCATCACACCGACGCGATCTTCTCGGCCGCCGAGCGCGCCGGCATTCGCGCGACGATCGGCAAGGCGATGATGGACGCGCCGGATCCGCAGATCCCACCGGGCCTGCGCGAGACGACGAAACACTCCCTCGACGAATCGGCGACGCTCATCAAGCGCTGGCACGGAGCCGCGAACGATCGCCTGCGCTACGCGTACGCGCCGCGGTTCGTGCTGTCATGTACCGACGAGCTGCTTCGCGAGGTCGGCACGCAATCGCGCGCCCGAGGCGTCGGCATCCACACGCATGCGAGCGAGAACAAGGGTGAGGTCGCGCTCGTCCGCCAGCGGTTCGGCAAGGACAACATCGTCGTCCTCGACGAGCTCGGCCTGCTCGGTCCGCACACGTGCATCGCGCACGGCATCCATCTCTCCGATCAGGAACGCGCACTCCTTGCATCGCGTGGCGCGCACATCTGCACGTGCCCGTCGTCGAACCTCAAGCTCGCATCAGGCGTGTGTGCGCTACCCGAGCTGATCGCCGCGGGCGTCTCGTGCGCGATCGGCGCCGATGGTGCGCCGTGCAACAACAACCTCGACGGCTTCATGGAGCTGCGCCTCGTCGCACTGCTGCACAAGCCGCGGGTCGGCCCGCGCGCACTACCTGCGCCCGAGGTCGTGCGCCTCGCGACGATCGGTGGCGCTGCTGCACTCGGCCAGGCCGATCGCATCGGCTCGCTCGAGCTCGGCAAGCGTGGCGACGTCATCGCCGTCGACGTCACGCCACTCCATACAATTCCGACGGGAAGTCCGTGGTCGCAAATCGCATATGCAGCGAAGTCGTGCGATGTTCGCCACGTTGCCGTCGACGGAAACGTCGTCGTGCGCGAAAAAACGCTACTCACGCTCGATTTGGGAAAAGTACGGGCACGTGCGCGAGATGCCACGGTGAAGTTGTTCCCCTAGGGGGCGCGTGCTACACCGTCGGCACTCGTCTCGTTGAGGGCGATTACGACTTCGCCTTCCGAGCAGCTGGTTGGTGTTCGTCTTTTTTTCGAAGCTGCCAGAGAGAACAGTCCGAAATGTCGAATCGTTTGTACGTCGGTAACCTTCCGTTTCACGCCACCGAAGACCTCATCTCGCAGCGCTTTGCGACCTGCGGCGAGGTTCGCGAAGTTGCATTGATGCTCGACCGGATGACCGGTCAATCGCGTGGTTTCTGCTTCGTCGAGATGGCGACGGCTGAGGGCGCCGAAAAGGCGATCCAGAACCTCAATGGTCAGGATTTCGAAGGTCGGTCGCTCCGCGTCGATGTCGCGCAAGAGCGTCCGCGTGGCGGTGGCGGTGGTGGTGGCGGCGGCGGCGGTTTCCGCGGCAACGACCGCGGTGGCGATCGTCGTCGTGGCCGCTGAGGGCGCAAGCAGCAACGAGCTTGCCGCGTCGGTGACCTCCGAAGGCACCGGCGGCGAGCCGTCGCACGGGCAACCGGCGAACTCCAACGCGCGCAGTGCGCGTGGGACCGGCGAAGTTGCGACCGAAGCCGCTCGTCCGGAGCCTGCTCGCACGGTCGTGTCGGTGCCGCACGAGCTCACCGAGCTCGCGACGTCGATCGGCCAGGCGTGGTCGCAAGAGTACGTTCGTCAGCTGCAAGCGCAGGAGCGCGACATCGTTGGTGCGTGGCCCGGAACGATCCGGGAGGCGCGCCGTCAGGTGCTCGCGAAGGTCAAGGCGAAGCTCGAGCCCGAACAGCTCGAGCAGCTCGCCAAGATCACGAACCTCGCCGCACGTCGCGGCTGGGAAACCGTTTCCGAACCGGACCTGGAGTCGTGATCATGGCAATCCCCCTACGTTTGGCTGGCCGTCCCGAGAAGATCTTCGTATCGGTCGATGAATCGAGCGGTAAGTCGACCATCTCGTTCCAACCGGCCGACGTCGGCCCGCCCGTGCAGCACGAGGACGACAAGACGGGCAGCACTGCAATGCAGGAAGCCCGGTCGATTTCCGAGAAGTATCCGGGTTGCACGGTCCATGGCCCGCACTTCCACGCAGCGCGTCCTCCCGGCGCGCGGTGGAAGCGGCGCCGCTCCGAGCCGAAGGGCGACGAGGAATAGTCGGATCGGGGCACGAGCCCCGGTGCTATCCTGCGCGCAGGTATCCGATGCTGCTGACGCGCGAGGAGATGACGTTCGATTTTGGTGGGGCCAAGCTCGATCCGGTTCGCGATCGCGAGCTGCTCGAGTGGATGTTCAATCAATTTCTCTACGGCGAGGTCACCGGCATCCAGGTCGGTCACTGGCTGTACGACGCGCCAGATCTCGAGGCTGCGAAGTTCCTCGCGCGCCAGTCGCTCGAGGAGATGCAGCACGTCGACAACTTTTTGCGCATCATGACGATGCTGAACTGCCAGCCCAAGCCGGCGCATGCCGCGGTGCGGTTCTTGTCCACCGGCATGATGGGCGGCTCGTGGGCCGAGCACGTCGCGCTCGAAATGGCGCAAGGCGAAGGCTTCGTGCTGCAGGCGTTCTACGCCGTCATCGACACGCTCGATCACAAGCCGACGGTTGACATCCTCAAGCGCGCGGTGAAGCAGGAAGAGCGTCACGTCGAGTTCGGCGAGGACCAGACGAAGAAGGCGATCGAGGGCAAGGGCTGGCTGCGCCGCCGCCTGCTCGGCCTCTCGCTCGTGTCGATGTGGGGCGTGCGCAAGCTCGCCGGTTACATGGAGAAGAAGCTGCCGGCCGACCACGTCGTGCTCAAGCACATGCCGCAGTTCCTCGCGCACGCGAACCGCTGCGCCGAGATCCGGCTGCGCAGGATCGGCGTGCTCGACCGTCCGCTCGAGCAGCTCTCGGGTGCGAAGCGCGCGCTGCTCGTCGCCGAGGCCTACGGCGGCAAATTCCTCGGCGGCATCGGCTCGCTGCTCGCGACGCCGCTCAAGCTCCTGCCCTGGTTCCGCAAGAAACGCGTGACCGACACGTATCTGCTCGATCCGCACGTCACCGGCTATCAATTGCCGGCTCCAGATTCGCGCGCCGAGCTCGAAGCGTAGTTATAACGACGCTCGATGGTTCGCGCGATCGTCGACGAGCTGCTGCGCCGGCCCTGGCTCGCGCTCGTGCTCGCGCTGCTCGTCCAGATCGTCGTGTTCGTCTTCGGCCAGAGCGACCTGCCGGTGGCGGATCCGCTCTGGTACGCGAACATCGCCCACAAGATCGCGGTCGATCCGAGCACCGTGTTCGATCACGCAGAGATCCATCCGTTCGTGATGCGCGTCGGGCTGACGATGCCGGTCGCCGTGCTCTACAAGCTGTTCGGCGTCTCGACACTCACGACGAATCTCTACGCACTGTGGGCTGCGCTCGGCGTGATCATCATCGTCTACGCCGCCGCACCTTCGCCACGCGCGAAGCTACTCGGAATGGTCCTCGCCACGTTCTGCGTCGCGCTCCTGCGCAACGCGAACGTGCTCAACGTCGATCTTCCCGCCGCAACGTGGATGGGGGCCGCCGTACTGTGCCTGTCGCGCCGCGATCGTCCGCGCGGCACGTGGTGGATCGTCGGCGCCGCTGTTGCGACCATCGCCGCGTTCCTCGTCAAGGAAACCGCAGTGTGGCTCGCGGTCGTCTGGCTCTATACGCTCGCCGTCGACGTGCGCAGCGATGCGCGCGCGGCGCTCCGGCGGTTCGCGCCGGGCCTCGTCGTTGGCGCCGTGCTCACGGCCGCGTATCTGTGGGTATGCGCGCGCGTGTGGGGCAGTCCATTCGCGCGCTTCTCCGGCATCGAGGAGCTGACGTACGAGCACACGTGGTCGCTACAGGGCAAACCGGCGAGCGCATGGGTCAATCGGCTGACCTGGCAGGCACCATGGTTCCTGCTCGCGCAGTTCCAGCTACTTCTTCCGATCGCACTCGCGTCGCCGTGGCTCGTGCGCGGCCGGCTGCGGATCTGGGTGGTCGCGGCAGCGGCGTTCGTCCTGCTGTTCTGGTTCGGTTCGAGCAGCCTGTCCGCCTACACGCCGCTTCCACTTGTTCCGCGCATGGTGATGCCGATATTGCCGGTCTTGCTCGTCGTCGCGACCCTGACCGCCGACGCCGCGATCGACCGCGTGCGCGACGCGAGCTGGCGCATCGCCCTTGCGATCGTGCTCGCGCTCGCGCTCGTCATCCCGACCGGTCGCGCGATGCTCAAGCTCGTCCTGCGCCAGCATCCTGAGACCGACGCGTTTGCGATCGTTCGCCACACCGCAGCGACCGGCAACAGCACGATCGTCGTCTGCGCGGAGGAGCGATGTGGGGCGGCAGGGAACTTCCACTTCGGCTTTGAGATCCCCGCGAACGTCTCGTTCAATTCGGTGACCGAGTACGCGAGTCAGTATCGCAACGACGCGCACGTCTTTGTGCTCGTCAACCTTCATCGCATCGGACCGCAGAGCGAGCACGTGAAGTTGATCGAGGCGCTCCACTTGCCCTCGCTCACCGGTCACCGCTACGTGAAGCTCTACGATGCCGGCGACGGCGCGGCGCTCCGGCTGGCGCTGCAATCCACACTGCACTGGGATCCGTAGCGCCTACTGCTGCCGCGCGCTGCGGCTGCCGTCTTCGCACGTGATCTGCAGCGGCTTTTCGCGAATCAGCGCGGTCCCGTAGACATAGGTCGCGAGATCGATGTCATCGATCGGCTGCGAGATGTGGCCCTGCACGATCACCCATTTGTCGTCGCGCTTCTCGAAGATGAACGTGCCGCGAAGCAACACCTTGCTCGCGGGCGTGCCCGGGTGATGACGCAGGTCGGCGACGAGGTTCCCGATCCAGTACGCGATCGTCGCCTTGTCTGGCCGCCCGGCCGTGACCACGCCGACGCGCCGTTCGTCGAGCGTCACCTTGCCATCGACGAGCCGGATCGATTCGATCTGGCCGCCTGCCCACTCCGCGTCGGGGTCGGGGCCGAGCAAGAACGTCGGTGCCGGCTGCGTCGGGTCATCGGTCTTCGTCGGCGACACCGACAACTTCACGCGCGTCGCCTGCGCGGACAACAGGCCGTTGAGCGCGCGAGACAGATCATCGGACAAGCCGCGATCGATCACCGCCTCGCGAATCGCCGCGCCGCGCAGCTTGCCGTCGGCGGTCGGCTGCGGCGTGCGGCCGAACGACAGGTGCTCGAACACCTGGACCCAGCGATCGCCGTCGTGTGCATACAGCGCCGTGATGCGCATCGGAATCACCGCCGTGCGATTGCACATCGTGATCCGCCACGAGAGCTCGTCGGACATCCACGCCGCGCTGACCTGCTTGTCATGCGAGAGATGGATCTCCAGCGCCTTCGAGCGCGCGATGGCCTGCGTCCCTGGCTCGAGCTGTAACGGCCAGCGGCTCCACGCGAGCCGGCGCACGTCATCGCCAAACAGCACGTCGCCGGGGCCAACGCCGATCCGCGCGGGTCCGACGTCGGGTGGAATCATCGTGGTCTCGACTTCGGGCAGCTCGTCGCGCTCGTACGACGCGAGCACTTCGTCCTGGAGCTCGCCGATCAGGCGCTGGCGGCGCTCGAGATCCGAGTCGGTCACGACCGTTTGATCGTTCGATACGGTCGTCTTGCCGCCGCGCGTGGGACAACCGGCGAGTACGAGGATCGCGATCGCGGCGGCGCGCTTCACACGACCTCCAGATCGGCGGGCGTGTCGACATCGCGCACGCAGCTCCGATCGTCGACGGGAACATCGATCGTATCGGCCGCGGCCAGCACCGCACGCGCACCGCCGTCGGCGTTTGCACACGTCGCGAGTCGCTCGAACAACGAGCGCGCGATGAGCGGCGGATGGCCGCCGCGTCCGCGGTACACGGGGCGCGCCGCATCGTGGTCGATCAATGCCGAAATCAAACTCCGCAATGTCGACGCGTCGACGTGCGGATGATCGACGGGCCAGAGCCATGCCGCATCGACGCGCATATCGTCTGGACGTACCGAGCACCGCGGATCTTCACGGCCGGCCAGGTTGGCGATATCCCGCGCCGTGCCGCCGATATCCCGCATCGCGCCGCCGACATCCTGCACGCCGACGTCGGCGCGATCGAGCGCACCAAATCCGGCCGCGACCGAGCTGGCCATGCCGCGTTCCGGCTGCGGATTCACGACGACACGCACGCCGAGCTCGCGCGCCTGAGTTGCGACCGCATCCGCAAACGGCGGCCCGACGACGACGACGATATCGTCTGTGCCCGCTTCGCGCGCTGTCGCAACGACCTTCGCGATAAACGTGCGGCCGTCGCTACCCGTCAGCAGCGCCTTTGCGACGCCACCGAGACGCGTACCAGCTCCTGCCGCGAGGATCACCGCGCCGATCTTCACGCGTTTCCTTCGCCGGCGCCAATCCGCTCGTACCGCACGCGGCCCATGGCGGCGCGGTGCACAGCCAACCCCTTATTCCTCACGCCAGCCCTTCGATGGCCGCCAGTCCCCGACGCTCGGCGCGCCGCGGCGCCGGCACGCGACCAGCTCCGCGGCGACCGCGATCGCGATCTCTTCGGGCGTCTCGGCACCGATATCGAGACCGATCGGCGCCCGCAATCGCGCCCAGCGCTGCTTGCCGAGGTCGCTGTCGTCGATAATGCCCTTCGCCTCGAGCCGCTTGCGAAAGCGTCCGATCTTGCCGCGGCTGCCGATCATGCCGAGGTAGTGCAGCTCGTCGCGGCCGATCAGCTGCTCGAGCAGCTTGAGATCGATCGCGTGATCGCGCGTCACGATCAACACGTAGTCGTCCGCGCCGAAGCCGCCGAGCTCGCGCTCGACCGCGGCCGCATCGAACGACTCGACGACGCGGTCCGCCCATGCCGGCGGCTCGTCGATCGCACCGGTCTCGCCGTCGTCACACACGATCACCGCGAAGCCGAGCTTCGCGAGCTGCGGTCCGAGCGTCCGCGCGACATGACCGACGCCGAACAAGATCGCGCGCTCGGCGGTGCCGAGTCGCTCGACGAGCGAACCGTCGGCAACGAGCGGTTGATGCGCTCGTGGATCCTGGTCGCCCGGCTCGCGCACCAGCAGCGGTCCACCGTCGAGCGGCGTGACCAGCACGAGCGCCTTGCGTGCGCCTGCGAGCTTCTCGATCGCCTCGCGCGACGGCGCGGCTGGCGTGATCGCGACTTCCATCGAGCCGCCGCAACACATCGCGAGATCGCGGACGAGATGCTGGCGCACGACACGCGGCGCGGCGCCTGCCGCAACCTCTTTCGCCGCGCTGACGACCAGCGCTTCGATGCGGCCACCACCGACCGTTCCCCACTGCTCGCCATCGGCCGCGACCGCCATGCGTGCACCGAGATGCCGCGGCGTCGAGCCGCTCGCGTGGGTGACCGCCGCGATCGCGACGCCGCGCCCACCGTCGAGCGCACGCAGTGCGGCGGCAAATACATCCACGGCCATGGCCGCACTATAGCCTTAGGGATTGGCCGGCCCAGTAGGCCGCAACACGTCTTAATGCGGCCGGATCGTGCCGTCGAAGCGACGAACCACGACGACCGTCTGCTCGTCATGATCCTGCTGGCGCAGTGCGCGCGCCATGATGCCGACCGCCAGGTCCGCGCCGTCGCTCTCGATCACGGTCGCGATCGATGGATGATCGAACGACACGAACCAGATCGGCGCGTCGGGGAACCAGCCATCGAGGCGCGCCGTGTTGAAGTCCGCCGACGGCGTACCGACATGCACCGGCCCGAGGTCGCGCAGCGCTGCGCGCGCCGCATCGCAAAGCTCGTCGAACGATGCGTCGA
>DASUFX010000303.1:0-6420 GCA_036274355.1 Kofleriaceae bacterium
TGCGATCGAGGCGCCGACCCGCACTGCACGTCTCGATGCGTGCCGGTTGCTCGGCGATCTCGCGGGCCGTGCCCTCGGCGCCGAATGGGACGCGGCCGAACGCGCAGCATTCGCACTGCTCGAAGCGGCGCGCGTCGCCGACACCGCGGCCGACAAGCGCGGCGTCATCACCGCGATGGGCCGCGGATTCCGCAACATCTGGCTCTTGCCGTTCGTGCACCGCCGGCTATCGGATCGCGATCCGACGATCGCGGCCGCGGCGCTCGACGCAGCGGGCGGCCTCGGCTTCCCGGCGCTCGAAGAAGCGGTCGCCGCGTACATCAGTGAGGGAGCACCGACGGTGCTGCGGCTTGCCGCGATCAGCGCGCTCGGTCGCATGGGTGCGGTCAGCGCCGTCGATCGCCTGGTGCCGCTCGTCGTCGGCGATCCGCTCGAAGCAGCCGCGGCGCTCGATGCACTCACCGAGATTCGCTCGCCAGCAGGACGCACGAACGCGCTCACCGCGCTCGACGGCGAGCTCGAGCCCGAGGTGCAGATCGCGGCAGTGCGCTATCTCGCCGAGCTCGGCGCACTCGACGTGTTGCCGCTGCTCCGCCGGCTCGCGCGATCGGATGACGCACAGATCCGGATCGCCGCGAGCCTGGCTTCGCGCGCGCTCAAGGCAGAACGCGATCGTGACGCCGGCGAACGCTTCCTCGTCGCACTCAGCGAGCCCGACCGCGCCGTGCGGTCCTTGCTCGCGCGCCGGCTGCGCACGCTCGCCGTGACAGACGTGATCGAGCAAGCCGACGTGCTGCTCGGCGAGGACGCGCCCGGCGTCGTGCAGATTCTCGGCGAGGTGCGCGATCCGGAGATCACGCGCTACTTGCTCCAGCTCGCTGCACGCGCGGAGCTGCCGACGCACGTGCGGGCGCGTGCGATCGGTGCGATCGAAGCCGATCAAACGTGGGAGCGCGACGAGCTCGCGAAGCTCGCGCACAAGACCGAGCTCGACGAGTCATTGCGTGCGGCGGCCGTCCAGGCGATGGGGGCGTTCGCGACGAGCACCGAGCTACTCGAGCGCGTGGCCGATCTGGCGGCATCGCCGTCGGCCGCGATCCGCGGCGCCGTGTTGTGGGCCCTTCAGCTCGCGCGCCGTCCAGGTGACGGCAGCGACGGTCCGGCGATCGCAAACCTCGTCGAGCCGATGCTCGACGACGACGACGCGATGGTGCGCCGCCGCTCCGCGTACGTCACCGGAAACCTCAATCTCGACAAGGTCGCCCCTGCCCTCGCGCGTCGCTGCGCACAGAGTGAGCCCGCGGATCTGCGCCTCGCCGCGTACGTCGCACTCGGCGAGCTGGGCATGCCCGGCGTGATCAACGAGGTCGTCGCCGCGGTCCGCCGCGAAGAAGATCCGCGCGTGCTCGGCGCCGCGTCGAACGCATTGATCGCGACCAGCCCCGAACCCAGTACGATCGCGCAACTTGCCGGCCGCGCCACCCAGCTGCTCACCGCACCCGACGCGCGCTTGCGTGAAGCGGGCGCCGAGATCGCGGGCCTGCTCGGCGGCGCGGTGCCGGCGACGCAGCTCGTGCCGCTCGCGAAGGACAGCGCACCATCGGTGCGTGGCGCCGCAGTGTGGGCGCTCGGCAAGATCGCCGACGCATCGAGCGAAAAGACGCTGCTGGCGGCGTTTGCCGACGACGACGAGACCATCCACGAGCGCGCCGCCGCCGGTCTACTCCGGTTGGGTACGCCCGATGCGCTGAAGCAAGCGATCGCGTTCATCGCGGGGCACGGCGATCCGGCCGCGCGCGACATGCTCGCCATCGCGATCCACATTCCTCCCGCGCATGCCGAGCGGCTGGCGCCAGCGATCGACAGCGCACTCGCGAAGGTAGATGCCGACGATCCGGTGTTCGAGTCGCTGGTGCGACTCAAGCTCGCGACGCACGTGTCGCAAGGTCCGGCCGCCGCTGCCATCGATGTCGACGCCGAGATCGCGACCGTGTTCCCGAGCTTCCCGCAACTGGCGAAGCTCCCGGGCTTCGACTCGCTCGTGAAGAGCTTGCGCACCGCGGAGTCGTTGTTCCACACGACCGGCAACAACCCGGATGCGGATCTGTCACCTCCGATCACGCTGTGGATGAAGGTGCTCGAGAACTACGTGCATGCGTGGCTTGGCCCGCGCATGGCGGGTCTGCAGCGCGATCCTGGATCGCTGTTCGACTACGTCGATCGCGTGATCGGCGGCAGCTGGAGCGGCTATCAGCGCTGGATCGAGCCGAAGTGGCGCGACCCGGCGGAAGTCGGCACCGCGAAGGTCGACGTGCCGCTGCGCTCGATCCCGAACGCAGTGCGCGATCTACAGGAACATCGCCGCAAGCGCCTCGACTCGCCGCTATCCGTTACCGAATGGGCGCGCATGATGGTGCTATTCGCCGTCGACCATCCGTCGAGCGGCTTTCGCAATCTGTTCAAGCTCGGCGGCAAGAGTGCGGAACGCACGATCGTGCTCGCGCATCGTCTGCATACGCTCGCCGCGGTGCGCAACCTCGTCACGCACCGCGCGAGTGCCGGCGCAGCGACGCTCGCCGCGTTCCGCCGCGGCTATTACTCGGCGTTCGAAGACCTCGTCGCGCTCGCTTAGAGCGCGCCGCCCGGCTTGCCGCCGTTCGTGATCTCGAAGCTCTCGACCAGCTTCAGGCGAAACATCGCCATCTGCGGGTCACTGTCGTCTAGCTCCTTGTTGCCGTCGCTGATGTCGACGGTCGCCCAGTCGATGCTGTCGAGGGCATGCATGAAGTTGACGCGCAGGGAGATCGTCGCGATGTCACCCGGGCTCACCATCGTGTTGACACCGACATTGAAGGGCAGCGGCGTGTCAGCCTCGATCTTGAAGTCGTAGTTCTGGGCGCCGACATCGACCTTGCCTTCGATCCGGAACGATTCCGTGGTCGTGTGGCCATCGAGCGTGAGCGCGACTTGCGAGTACAGCCCGGTCGGAGCGTCGTCGAACATGATCTCGCCCGGCGCGACGTCCTTGTCCCAGCGCAGGTCGATGCCCGTGGTCGACGTACGAGGATCTCCGGGGCCGGCGTCGCCGATCACGCGCAGGTTATCGAGAGCGAAGCGCGCTTTCTCGAGCCTCACGCCGTTCGTGTTGCTGGGCCACATGTCCGGCGAGCTGGACCACTCGACCCGCAACCCCGAGTCACCGACCGCAGCGTCATCGTCCTGTGGGCCGATGTCGCCTGGCTGGCACGCGGAGAGCAGTCCGGCGATAACCACCCACCGGATCGAGCCCTGCATGGGGAACGATGTTAGCAACCGCAAGGCCACGACGAAACAGAAACAACATCGCGAATTCCCGCCCAACAAGGTGCACGCAACTTGCCCATCTGTGCACGATCCGTACAAAGCAATGGCAGCAACTGAGCATCAGACCCAGGAAGCCGGCACCGCATTCGCAGTCCACGATACAGCGCATGCATTCGTCGTCCTCCATATCGAAGGCGAGGAGCGCTCACGCGTACTCGACCTTCCTGATGGTGTGGATGTCACATTCGGCCGCTCGCGCGGCGCCACGGTGACCGTCGAGAGCGAGAAGGTCTCGCGCATGCACGCTCGCGTGCGGCGCAGCGGTGATCTGATCGAAGTCGAGGATCTCGGCTCGCGCAACGGCACGCGCGTCAACGGCGACAAGATCGAAGGCATCGTCAAAGTCACGAATGGCGACGAGATCGCGATCGGCGCGATCCTCGCGGTCGTTGGCCTGACGAGCGGCCTACGTCGCACGAGCCCGGTCGCGGACGACGTGCGCGGCGAAGCACGGCTGGTGGCCGAGGTCGATCGCTCGGTTCGCTATCACCGCCCACTCACGCTGGGCCTGGTTCGCTGCGGAAACGATGCCGTCGTCGACGCGATGGCGCGCTCGCTGCGCCCGATGGATCTGATGGCGGAAGACGCCGGCGACGACTACATCGTGATCTTGCCCGAGCTCAATCGTGCCGAAGGCCAGACCGCGATGGACAGCTTGCTCGACTTCGCACGCGGCGCGGGCGTCACCGCGAAATCGGCGATGGCCCAATGCCCCGAAGACGGCACCACGGTCGAGACATTGATCGGTGCAGTGCGCCAGAGCCTGCGTACCGGCCGCAGCTCGCGCGATAACACCGCCGCGCCGGCGAAGAACGAGCCAATCGTGCTCGATCCGGCGATGCGCCGCGTGTACACGCTCGTCGAGCGCATCGCCGACACGCCGATGACGATCTTGATCCTCGGCGAGACCGGCGTCGGCAAAGAAGGCGTCGCCGAAGCGGTCCACAAGAAGTCGGGCCGCCGCGAGAAGCCGCTCATCAAGCTCAATTGCGCCGCGTTGCCCGAGACGCTGCTCGAAAGCGAGCTGTTCGGCTACGAACGCGGTGCGTTTACCGGTGCCGACAAGCGCAAGGTCGGCTTCTTCGAGGCCGCCGATGGCGGCACGCTGTTCCTCGACGAGATCGGCGAGATGCCGCTCTCGCTGCAGGCGAAGCTGCTCCGTGTCCTCGAGCGCAAAGTGATCACGCGCGTAGGCGGTACGACGGAAATCGCGACGAACGCGCGCGTCGTCGCCGCGACCCACCGCGATCTCGAAGCCGACGTTCGCGCCGGCCGCTTCCGCCAGGATCTGATGTACCGGATCGGCGGCTTCACGATCGTCGTACCCCCGCTGCGCGATCGTCTGGCCGAGATCATGCCGCTCGCCGAGCACTTCGCCCGGATCACCGCGCAAGAGCAAGGCCGCCCCGCACCGACACTCGCCGAGGATGCCCGCGACGCGCTCTCCGGTTACACGTGGCCGGGCAACGTGCGCGAGCTCAAGAACGCGATCGAGCGCGCGCTCGTGTTGTGCGGCGAGCAGATCACCGCCGCCGACCTTCCCGAGAAGCTGCGCGATGCTCGCCAGCGCGTCGCGCCGGTCACACCCGCCGCCGACATGCGCGGCCATCTCGCAGAGGTCGAACGCGCCGCGATCGTCACCGCGCTCGAGGCCGAAGAACAGAACCAGACCCGTGCCGCTCGCCGGCTCGGCCTGTCGCGTCGCGCGCTGATCTACAAGATGGAAAAGTACGGCCTAAAACCCCCGCCTTCTCGCACAGATTGACGACCGGAATCGGCGCGTCTAGCGCGCATCTAACGCGTCAGCATCGCCCTCGGTGGCTTACAAGTTCGCCCCGCCCTCATGTCCGCGTTCGTCTCGCGTTCCCTCCATCTACCTCCGCGGTGAGGTTCGCATGCGAGTCTTCACCGGTGTTTTGACTGCAACAAGTAGATGCGGCATGTTGCCGGACCAACGAGCCGTTGATGTTTGGGCGCAAGTCGAAGATCCGCAAAGCGGTCAAACGTGCGATTGCCGGTGTCGAGGCCGAGAACGATCTGGCCGATTACGCGCCGATCGAGGCGCTGCCACCCGACATGCATGCGCAGGCATTCGGCTGGACAGCGCTCGCATTATTCGACGACGAACGCTACCGCCCGGCACACCACAGCCTCGAACGCGCACTCGCGCTCGCGCCCGACGAAGTTGACTTGAACGAGCTCGCCGCTCAAATCGCCACCGAAATGGGCGACATCGGTGAGGCGATCGTCGCGCAGCAGCGTGTGGTCGCGGCCCGTCCGCGTGACATGCATCGCATCGCAGCGCTTGCTGACATGATGATCTCCGCAGAGCGGATTGCCGATGTGATCGGGCTGCTGCAGCCCCTTCGTCATCTCGAGGATCCCATGCTCGAGGCCAAGCTCGCCGAGTCTCTCTACCTCTCGGGCAAGCACCAACAGGCGCTCGCGATCCTCGATCCGATCTGTGCGCATTACGATAGTCAGCTCAAGCAACTGTCGGCCGCCGATTGGCAAGCACTCAAGTCGCGCGCCGACGATGCCTCGCGACTGCGCGATAGCATCTACGCCGAGGTGCATGGCCATGAGGCCACGATCGAGCTCCACGCCAAAGAAGGTAAGCTCGACGCGAGTGCAGGCGTCAATTACAAGCTGCTCGGCGCTCGCCTCGCGGTCTCCAGTCCGCGTATTGCCGGCGTGCTAGAGCTCGAGGATCCGGACACAACCGAACGACGTGGGCGTGTAGTCCTCACGCACGATCCGCAAGCCGCCACCGGCTTGGTGCTCGTCGGCATCGCGCAGTTACGCCGCGGCGAGGTCGGGGAAGCGCGCAAGACATTCGAACGCGCGTGCGAAGCCGATGGCCGCTGCTTTGCCGCATTTCTAGGACTCGGTGCGGCACTCGACTGCGACAAGCATCACTCTCACCGGCGAGCATTGCAGTTTGCGCTGCCGGCGAAATTGCCCTCCGAGCTTGAGCGCGTGGTGCCCGATTTCGGCGTACTGACGGACGCCGAACGCCGCATCGTGTGGGCATCGGTGCAGCCGTTCGCCAAGTTG
>DASUFX010000304.1:0-10281 GCA_036274355.1 Kofleriaceae bacterium
GTTGCGGTCCTTGCCGTTGCCCGACACGATCACATTGACCAGCGCCGCTTTCGTGTCGTCCGTCATGATCGCGAGCGTGCCGTCCGGCGCCTTACCGGCGGTGACCGGCAGGAATGCGACGTTGACGTCGTGGCTACCGAGGCCGGGAACGTCGAACGCCTCGAACGGCTCGGCAAGCGCCCAGTTGCCCGCACCGTCGATCGCGACGGACGAGACGTGCAGCGGATACTCGCCGACGTTCTTGACCGGAATCGGCAGCACGGTCGCCATGTCACCCGGATTGCGGAACGTGTCGGGGAATTGCAGCGACTGGATCACGTCGGCATGACGGTCGATGCCACGGCCGGTGAGCACGAGCGAGGGATTCGGTGTCGACGGGCTCGTGATGGTAAGACCCGCGTTGATGTCACCTTCGCCGATCGCGGTGAAGACGACGTTGACAGTCTGCGTGCCGCCGGCCGCCACCGAGCACGGAGTCGCCATGGTGCCGCAGCCCGACGGCGTGCTGACGGCGAATGCGCCCGCGTTCACGCCAGTCTTCGTCAGAACGAACGTGGTCGGCTGGTTACCGGTGTTCATGACCGTCAGCGGCATGAGCGCCGTCGTGGTGCCGACGAGCTGCGAGCCGAAGCCAAGGTTATTGACGTTCGCCGCGAGCACGCTCCGGCCGGCGACGCACGTTAGCGTGGCCGAGTTGTCCGGGGTCGCGTTGTCGGTGTCGCTATTGAACGTGATCGTAGCCGTCTGCATGTCGTTCGCTTGCGCGGTCGCCGGCGGGCTGCACCGCACGCCGACGTTGACCGAGCCGGTGAACGAGAGCGCCGGTATGAACAGGCAGTTCGCTCCGCCACCACAGCCGGCAAACGTGATCCAGCCACCGCCGCCACTGATCGATGCGCTGGTGACGCCGAGCGGACCCTCGGGCGTACCGCCTTGGTTGTCGACCTGCACGTCGCCGAGCGCAGACGAGCCCGCGCTGACGAGGCCACCGAAGTTCGAATCGGTTGGCGTCACGATGATCGCGTTCGTGCCGACGCCGGTCAGGTTGAACGTGTCGGTGCCGTCGGCAGGGTCGTTGCTCGTGAACGTCAGCGTCGCAGTGCGCGTGCCGCTCGCGCTCGGATCGAATTGCAGCGTCCAGGTCTTCGAGTTACCGGGCAGGATCGAGTTATTCGCCGGCGCAGCCGAGATCGTGAAGTCACCGGCGTTCGTGCCTGTGATCGTCACGCCGGTCACGTCGAGCGTGACGTCGCCGCTGTTCGAGACGGTGAAGTTGCGCGTCGACGTGTGATTCGGCGCGGCGTTGTTCCAGCGCATCGAGCCAAAGTCGGGCGTGCCGACCGTGCCCATCGTCGGCGGCTGCTGGCCGGTGCCGCGGATCGTGAACGAGCCGAGCTTCATGCTGTTGCCGTGGTCGACGACGTCGACCGTGCATTGGCGCGTACCGCGCTGGTTCGGCGAGTACGTAACTGTGATCGTCTGTGGACCGTTCAGGTTGATGTTGTTGTTCGGGTTGAGCGTGAACGTACCGCCGCCACCGGAGCAGGCGCCGATGTTGAGATCGACGTGGGCGTTCATCGTCGTGTCGAGCGTGCCCGTGTCCATCGTGGTGTTGCCGATGGTCGTCGTACCCGCATCGAGCGGGTTCGGGGTCATCGTGATCGCGGCGGCCGCGTCCAGCGACCACGCGCAGACCAGTAGCAGGATGCACACCCCTCGCTTCAACACTGCAACGACGATGGTACCGAGCAGCGTGCGTAAACCGCAATACTTCGCAACTAGCAGGTGATCACGACAATCTCGGAGATCCTGGCACTTACACGCCCTCTCCATAGCAGAGCGATGTCGAGCGTGTTGAGTGTGATCTGAGTCGTCGGTCGCATGTAGGCAGCAATGACACCACGAGCCTGGTCGGATCATTTGCTCGAGCCATCACACGAGGGCGATGCCTGTTGGCTGGAGCCAATGATCGCGCTCGCGGATCCTGCATCGAACATCCGTTTCGCGGCACGAACGCGGCACATGCGTTGCTTCGAGCAGCGCTCATGCATCGTGTCCTGCTCGTGTGCCTGCTCGCTGGTTGCTCACTCGGTGGCGTGACGAATTCGGGAGACGACACACCGGGCGGCGGCGATGACGACGGCAGTGGGCACGGCAGTGGCAGCGGTAGCGGCAGTGGAAGTGGCAGTGGCGATCCGGCGACGGGCGTCACCTGCACTGAGCAGAACGGCATCACCGGCCTCGCGAAATGGCTCGAGTGCGTGCCGGCCGGCATGGAAGGCAAGACCGGCACGCCTGCTGCGCTCGTCATCGCGTTGCACGGCTACACGCAGACCGCCGAGGAATTCAAGAACACGACCGAGTGGCATCTGCTCGCCGGGCGCTACCACTTCTACGTCGCGTTTCCGCAGACAAACAACGATCTCGTCAACGCGGGAGGACGTCCCGCTGCCTGGAAATGGTGGCGTGATTACTCGGCGTGGACGCGCACGAGCTACAACCAGCACTTCGCTCCGATCAATGCCGTCGTCGACAAGATGAAGATGGCGCACGACATCGATCCGGATCGCGTGTTCATCACCGGACTCTCGGCCGGTGGCTACATGACGACGCTGATGCTCGCGTGCTTTCCCGACATCTACGCGGCCGGTGCGGCGTTCTCGGGCGGCCCGCACAACTGCGATCTCAAGTGCACCGACAGCAACAAGCAGCAAGACTGGACGCGGCCCGCGGGCTATGTCGTGCCGAGTGCCGCCGACGTCAAGAACGCCTACTCGTCGTGGTGGAACGACGCGACGAAGCGTAAGCCGCGTGTGATCGAGTTCCACGGCGCGCTCGATCAGGCGGTCAAACCGATCAACCTCGGCGACACGATGCGGCAGTGGACCGGTGCGCTCGGCATCGATCAGACACCCGACAACGCGAGCCTCGGTCTACCGACGCAGCTCGGCGGTTACGAGTACAAGGTCTACGCGCAGAACGGCCAGGCGGCCGTCGCGACGGTACTGATGAGCGACCTCGGCCACGGCACCCCGGTGAAACCGGGCACCGCGATCGACGAAGGTGGCACCGATCCGTATCCGACGCAGGTCGCGGCCGATTGCAGCCCGGTTTCCGATCCGAACTGTCACCAGGACTGGACGAACACCGGATCGATCTACGGACCCTATTGGGCCGCGAAGTTCTTCGGCCTGGCGCCTTAGTTCGCGAGCGAGCAGGAGAACGTCGTGCGCGTGTAGTCGGGATCGAAGTACGAGTCGCGACCGCTCTCGACGCTCGCGCTGACGTAGAGCGAGAGGCCGCCGCCCGCGTCGTCGACGTGCCGGAACGCGACGAAGCCGCCGCCGAAGCCGAGCGCGCCTGTCTTGATCGTGTACGGACCGATCGCGCACGGCGAATCGGCCGGTTGGAAGTCTTGATGCGCGAGGTGGCACCAGCCGCGCCACAGGCCATCGGGGATCTGGCCCCATGGCGACGCGACATGCACGGTGCCGTCGACGGTGCCGTCCGCCTTCTCTTCATCGATCGAGAGCGAGAGCTCGGTCGGCTCGTGCGACGTCTGCGGGTAGCCGTAGTTGTTGTGGAACGCAGTCGCCGTCACCGTGCAGCTGCCGGTGAGCTCGGTCAGCACTGGCGCGTCGGGCGTGCCGCCATCGACGGTGCCATCGTCTGCCTTGCCGCCACCGCCGCCGCCGCCGGCAGACGGCTCATCGCTGCCAGCAACACAACCGGTGACCACTAGGAGCGCGAGCAGTGTCTTCATGGCCGCGCCATCGAGCATCCGGCGTGCCGCGCCAAGTCATCAGCAATCCACGACCACACCGTGGCAGCTCGAGTCGCCAGGGCAGGTCTAGTAGCCGAAGTTCCTGAGTTGCAGACTTTCGGTTGCAGCGAGCTGGAGCCCCTCGACGTCGGGTAAACGTCACTTCAACTGGTTCCAGCCCACCTTGACCTTGAGATACGGGCCTTTGAACGGAGGCGCGCCCCCGGCGGGGCCGAGCACGTAGTCGGCGCGGCGATTGGCCCGCTCGTCGGTGTTGTCGGCCGTCTTCACCTTGAGCACTTCTTCGCCGAAGCCGGCAAACGCGATCGGCAGCTTGATGCCCTTCTTGCGGAAGTACGCTGCGATCGCGCGCGCGCGATCGAGCGAGAGCTTCCGGTTCTTCGCGTTCGCACCGACGGTGTCGGTGTGGCCAGCGACATAGAGGCGCATCTTCATGAACTTCTCGCTGCGCTTGATGACGTCGTTGATCTTCGCGAGGCTCGCGTCGAGCTTCTTGTCTTCACCCGGCTCGATCACCGCGCTGTCGGTACTGAAGTTGACGTCCTCGTGCGCGATCTCGACGGACCACGGAATCAGCTCGAGGTTGGTCGCCGTCGTTTCATCGCCGACGACGTGTAGCTTCATGATCATGACGCGCGTGTTCTCGGGCTGCGTCCACGTGATCGAGTGCCAGCCGTCGCTCGGTGGTTTGTCGTAGCTCGCGGTGCCGGTGCCGAGCTCCTTGCCGTCCTCGCCGATCACGGTGAGCTCCGCGCTCTCGACCGAACGCGATGGCTTGAACCGCAGCACGTGCTTGTCGAGATCGAGGTGGTCGGCGTCGTACGCGACCTTGAGCGACGAGCGCACCATCGTCTCGAAGTTGATCTGCTCGCTCCACTTGCTCGCGCCGGGGACGTTCGCCGAGATCGTACCCGTGTACTTCGCCTTGCCGGCGGCGCCATCGCCGATCGGCAGCGTGACTGCTTGCCCCTTCGCGAGGCCCGCGTGCTTGAGCGCGAACTTCTTGCCGTCGTCGCGTTCGAGGTCGAGCCGAATATCGGTGACCTTCTGTGCCGCGGTGAGTTTCACCTGCGGCTTCTCGCCGACGTCGACGACCGAACGAAACTGGAAGCTGACCGGCTGTGCCGCGGCCGTGGTGGCAGCAAACATCACGATCAAGACGCAGAGCACCCGCATGGCACCGAGCATAGCGCGCGATGTCGCGGTCGTTGTGAACAGCGGTTCATACCGACGGAAACCGCGCCGAAATCGCCCGCAAAAAACGTCCCGTTCCTGGCAGCGGCTGCGTCTTGGACAGCATGCGATCGAGTCCAATCTTGTTGTGTCTTGCCTTCGCCGCGGGCTGCGCCGGCGACCCCGACGGCGAGCTCGTTTGTAATGGTGCCGATCTACAAACCGACCCGCTGAACTGTGGCGAGTGCGGCGCGAGCTGCGGCGGTGGCGCGTGCGTGATGGGCCAGTGCGAGGCCGCGACCCTCGTCACCGGCCAGGACAAGCCGACCGGTGTCGCCGTCGACGGCGCGCACATCGTGTGGACCACCGAGGGCAACCAGCAGGGCGATCCGAACGGCACGATCGCGGAGTGCCCGGTCGCCGGCTGCCCAGGCATGCAGCCGGAGAAGGTGCTCTATCGCGGGCTCGGTCGGCCCGCGAATCCGATCCTCGTCGCCGACAAGATCTACTTCGTCGACGGCGTGCTCGGCACCGCCGGCGGTGACATCACGGGCTTCGTGCCGTCGGTGGGCACGATCACCGGCGCCGCGCTCGGGCCGCCGCTCATGTGGTGGGGCAGCAAGCGCGACGTCACATCGCTCGCAGTCGCCGACAATCAGATCTACTTCGGTACGCTCGAGCAATACGACGGTTCCGTCGATGCATTCGCGGCGACGTGCGCAGCAACCGGCTGCCCGAACAACGGCACCGAGGTCTACATGCTCGCCGATGCGCGCAAGAGCATCTCGTCGATCGTCGTCGACAAGACGTTCGCGTATTACATCGAGTTCGGCAACGCGACGATCGCGAAGGTGTCGCGCGCGAGCGGCGGCCCGCAGGCGTTGTTCACGGCCGAGCTCGGTGCGCTATACCTCGCGCAGGACGACACCTATCTGTATTGGGGAACGTCGGTGCCGGCGCAGTCGGGCGTCACGGTGAAGAACTACCTGGCGCGCGGGCCGAAGGCGGGCGGCGCAAAGGAGAAGCTGGCCGACGTCGGGGCGATCACCTCGATCGCGGTCGACGGCGATTGGGTGTACTTCGCCGACACGTCTGGCCTGGTCGCCCGAGTCGCGAAGGTGGGCGGCCCGGTCGAGACCTTGGCCACCGCGCAAAAGGACCCGCGCGGTCTGGCTGTCGCCGGTGGCTTCCTCTACTGGGCGAACCACTTCGGCGGCTCGGTTCACAGGCTCCGCATCTGATCACAGCCGCGCATTCGCTGGTAGGGTTTCGCCGTCGTGGCGCTGCGCGGCTATTACCTCGGTTGCCCGGGCTGGGGCATGAAGAGTTGGATCGGCCGGCTGTTCCCTGCGGGGACCAAGCAGGCCGACTTTCTGGCGCGCTATGCGGAGGTCTTCAACACCGTCGAGGGCAACACGACGTTCTACGCGCTGCCGTCCGCCGATTCCGTCGCGAGGTGGAACGAGCAAACGCCGCTGCACTTCCGGTTCTGCTTCAAGTTCCCGCGCACGATCACGCACGACAAGCTGCTCGTCGAGTGCGCGGCGGAGGTCGCCGAGTTTCTCGAGCGTGTCGCGCCACTCGAGCACAAGCTCGGCACGCTGATGCTACAGCTACCACCGCGCTTCGGACCGGGCGAGCTCGGTCGGCTCGCGACGTTTCTCGACGCGCTGCCAGCGTCGTTTCGTTATGCGATCGAGCTTCGTCACGACCTCTTCTTTGCCGGCGGCGTCGAGGAAGATGACGTCGTCGCACTTCTCCGCGAGCGCGCGATCGATCTCGTGATGATGGATGCACGCGGGCTGCATTCGGGGAAGAGCCTCGCGCAAGCCGACGTCCGCGCACGCAAGCCAAACCTGCCCGTGATCATGCGAACTACAGGGACGCGGCCGATCGTGCGCTGCGTGCCACACGAATCGTTCGACGAAGGACGCCGCTTCGTCGAGCCGTGGGCGCCGCAGGTGGCGAAGTGGATCGCCGACAGCAAGGAGCCTTACTTCTTCATGCACGCACCGGACGACACATTTGCGCCGGAGAACGCGTATGCGTTTCACGCGATGCTGCGCGCGCACGCGGACGTCGGCGAGCTGCCGCCATGGCCGGGTGAACCTCGCCAGCTCGACATGTTCTAGTTTCGTAGGCGGGCTTCCCGCAATTTGCGCGTATGCGGAGTGAGCCGTGCGGATTCGCCCATCCGGACGATTCAGCGACTCGACATGTCGCCCGCGTTCGGTACACCTCACTTCGAGATGTCAGACTCGCGACCTGCGAATCTGCGGAACGTCCTGTCCTTCGCCGCCATTCTCGTGACGCTACTGGCGGCAACGTCAGCGATCGCTCTCGTGCTCGCGACCAGCGTACTGCAACGGATGACAGCGAATATCGCGGCCTCGGTCGAGAGCGTGCGCGTGATCGAAGAAGCAGAAGTCAGTCTGCTGCTCCACGTGCGCGCGTACAACCGCGGCGAGCAGGCCGAGTTCGCGACACAGCTGCATCAGCTGCTTGGCGAAGCGGAGCGCTACGCGACGAG
Source organism: Kofleriaceae bacterium (assembly GCA_036274355.1). GTDB lineage: Bacteria > Myxococcota_A > Polyangia > Haliangiales > Haliangiaceae > JABFXX01. The sequence continues at coordinate 7,488 of DASUFX010000304.1, forward strand.
TCCGGAGGAGAAGGCCGTGCTTGCCGAGGCGAACGTCGCAGTCGGGCGATATCTCGCGCTCAGTCGCGATCCGAATGCTTCGCCGGCGGGGATCAAACGCTACGAGACCGAGGCGATCGATGCGCTCGAGCTACTCGGTGATCTCGACGTCGCGCAGACGCGCGCGGCACAGGCGCAAGCGATCCGCTGGGATCGAATCGCAGAGATCGCCGCGATCGTCCTCGGTGTTTCGATTGTCGGAATCACGATCGCGCTCGTGCTGTGGCTGCGCCGCCGCGTGATCAAGCCATTGTTCGGCCTCGCCGACACGATGAAGCGGTTCGGCGAGGGTGAACGCTCCGTGCGCGCGGACGAGAGTGGCCCGAGCGAGCTCCGCGACATGACCCACAGCTTCAACGAAATGGCAGAGGCGATCGCGGTCCAGCGTCAGGCACAGACCGCGTTTCTCGGCGGTGTCGCGCACGATCTTCGCAACCCACTCACCGCGATGCGGCTTGCGACCGACATGCTCTGTCTCGACGAGAAACTGCCGCCCGAGCCGCAGGTGCGCAAGACGATCAACCTGCTCGGGCGTCAGATCGCGAACCTCGAGCGGATGGTCGGCGACTTCCTCGACATGGCGAAGATCGAAGCCGGCGCGCTCGAGCTCACGATCGCCGAGCACGACATCCGCAACATCGCCCGAGAGGCATACGAGCTATTCGTCGGGACGTCGCGCGAACGCTTTCATCTCGAGATGCCGGAGGAGCCCGTAATGGTCGCATGCGATGCGGTGCGCATCGGCCAGGCGGTGGCGAACCTCATCAGCAATGCGATCAAGTACTCACCGCCAGAAGAGCCGATCGATATCGTCGTCGCAACGGTCGGGAACGACGTTTCGATCGCGGTGTCGGATCGCGGCGTCGGCATCTCCGCCGACGAACGCCGTCGGCTGTTCGAGCCGTTCCGGCGCGGCGCGACGCGCAACACGATACCCGGCACGGGGCTTGGCCTTTACAACGTGCAACGCATCGTGCAAGCCCACCAGGGACGCATCGAGGTCGACAGCGTTCCCTCGGTGGGCAGCACGTTTCGGATTTACCTGACGCGTGCTGCCGCCGCGGCGGCGAGCTGATTACTTACCGCAGTCGCTCTGGCCGGCGTTCGACACCAGCTTCGAACGCTGCTGCGACGTCAACAGGCCGGCGTCGCGGAAGTCCTGCGTCACGTGTGCGACGCAGCTGACGTACTGGCCGTGGTTGTTCCACGGACCGGCGCACGGGCAGAGCTGATCGACCGAGCAGCCGTTCGCGTCGACCGGACCCGAGGTCGTACCCGGGCAATCGTCGTCCGGGTTCGGCACGCCGTCGTTGTCATTGTCGTCGTCGCACGCGTCGCCGATGCCATCGCCGTCGGTGTCGGCCTGATCGCCGTTCGAGACCGTCGGGCAGTTGTCGACGTTCGCGCAGAGGCCATCGCCGTCGGCATCGTTCGCCGGATCGAGCGGGCACGCATCGCACGCGTCACCGGTGCCGTCGCCATCGCTGTCGGCCTGGTCCGCGTTCGGCGTACCGACGCAGTTGTCGGTCTCGTCGCATACGCCGTCGTCATCCGCATCGACGCAGTGCTGGTTCACGACCGCCATCAGGCTCGCGCTCGTCGTACCGTTCTCATCCGAGATGAGACCGCTGACCGGAGTCGACGCGCTCGAATCGACGAAGCCGAGAATCTGGAGATCGTAGACCGTGTTGTCGGCGGTCGAGTTGAGCGCGAACGTCGACGTGCCGAACGTGATCTTGTCGGCGCACGGCGTCGTCGACGGGTATGCGCACGGCGTTTGATTCGGCGTCTCGTCGATCGTGAACGGGATCGTGATCGTCGAGTCGAACAGCGCGGGGCCCGGCGACGACGGATCGACGCGGAGGTGGAGATCGAGGCTCACACCGCTCGCCGACGTGCCCGAGTTCGTCGGGAAGTTGAAGTGATGCAGCGAGCCGATCGCGAAGCTGTCGCCGTACACGATCGTATGCGAGGCACCTGCAGCGAAACCAAGACCACTCTGCTCCGTCGGACCCGCGGGCGTTCCCCAGCGGACCTGCGTCGGCGGCGGCGCGAGGCAGCCGGGCCAACCCATCTGGCCGCAGAACGAAATGCTCGAGCCACCGACGACGCTCGTAAACGTCGCCGAGGTGATCGACAGCACCGGCGCAGGATCCGCGACCTGCTGCTGGACGCTATCAAACGTCGAGGAACACGCACCCAACCCCAAAACCAACACCGCTGCTTTGCCGCGCATGACTTGTTTGCCTTTCGTAAGACGCCGCGTTGCGAGTAGTGGCGGGCACGATAGCAGCGCACACAGGAAAATCCCTAGACGAAAAGTGCGGCGAAAAATGCTCTCGATCCATCGCTGCGCAATCTGTGTAAGCCGCGCTGCGATTGAGGTTTCGGCGCGCCGCGGCAACGTCACCGAGGTGCGATCGGCTGGTGGCAACTACCCCAGCGCTACCCGTCGCCAGTACCGCGCACGTGATCGCTCCCGCGTGCTACGGCGCGTCATCGGTCCCGATCGCCATGCGGTGCAACCCCGCTGCCTTCGCGTGCTCGAGCACGAAGACGACACTCTTGTGAGGAGCGCCCGGCGCTGCTTTGACGACGACCTCGGTATCGCGATCGTCGGCGGCACTCATGCGCAGCAGCTCGTCAAGCGTCGCCTCATCGATCACGTTGCCACCGATGCTCGGTCTGCCCGCCGCATCGACGCGAACAACGAGCGTCGGATGCGACTCGACGGGTTTCGTGCGTGGCTTCGGCG
>DASUFX010000305.1:0-16993 GCA_036274355.1 Kofleriaceae bacterium
GAGATCGGTCTCGGCGAGCTCGAGGCAGCGGTTGAAGTTCGCGGCCATGCCGATGTTGCCTGGGTTCTTGGAATAGCGAATGCGGCCACCGCCGACCGATGCCACGAGTTCTGCGATGCCGGGCTCGCTGCCGTCATCACAGACGTATGCCTGCCAGCGATCGTCGTCTTGCGCGAGGATGCTGCGCAGCGTGCGCTCGAGATAGACAGCGCCCGCGTAGAACGGGATGCCAAACGTGACGACAGAGGCCTCGGTCACCGCCGACGTATAACACTCAGGGCACGCGGCGCGAGCAGGACGGCCACGACAGTCACGCAAAGCTCCATCCACTGCGAATAGCGGACGTCTGGTGCCGCCGCGAGGAAGAACCACTGCAGCTGGTAGCCGATCGCGCTGAGCAGCAGTGACACCTCGAGCACGCGCTTCGTGCAGAACGGAAGCAGCACGAAGCTCAACACGAAGTACGGCAGAATCCAGTAGATCACGGTCAAGCTGATCCAGATCGACGCCTCGATCAGCCTGGCCTGGATCCGACTCGGTCCGGCGTCGTGCTGGAGCTCTGGGATCGTCTCCGGCGCGGCGATCACGTTGAACCAGACGTAGACGCTGGTCCACGTGTTCGGGCGATGGCGTTGGATCACGCGCTGGAAGTTTTCCCAGCGATACGCGAGGTACTCGACGGGATGGGCGAGCACGACGCGTTTCCAGGCGCGCAAGAGCGCGGCTCGTTGCTCGTCGTTCGCGGGGATGTCGAACATGCGCCCGGCATCGCGCATCAAGTGGTAGTGATCCACCGGGCTGTAGATCGCGTGCATTCGCTGCCAGATGTTGTCGTGATAGAGGAGCGGAACGCCGTCGAAGATCTCGTTAAGCTCCTCGTCGGGCCGCGGCCCCAGATGCTCGAGCGTGCCGCAGATGTCGAGATACGCGTGGCCCCAGTACCAGAGATGCTCGTGTGTGGTGGTCAACATCTCGTTCGTTCCGTACGCGGCGGCTGTCACGCCGAACCACATGGCCAGAGCGATCGCGTAACGCCGCCAGCCGCGCAGCGTCGGCGACCAGCGGAACAGGAGCAGCATCGGCGGGAACGTCGCGGCGAGCGCATTCCAACGCATCAGACTCGCAAAGAACACGAACAGTAGTGCGAGGCGATGCCGGCTCGGCCGCTCGTCGAGCATGAGGCCGATCGCGATCACGAGCGAGCCAGCCATGAGGCCGTCCTTCGCGATCAGGCCCTGGGCGCCGGAGATCGGCGGCCACAGGAACACTCCAGCAGCGCACAACGCGGCGACACGCGGGGAGAACCGGCGCTTGAAGATCATGTTCAAGCCGACGAGCAGCGTGATCGCTTGAACGAGCAGCACGCCGGCGGGACCCGTGATGAAGATCTCGCAGATGCGCACCAACAGCGGGACGGCCGGTGGATGGCCGTCGCTGAAGCTGAACGCGCGCGCTTGCAGGATGTGATCGCGGGAGTCCCAGCCGATGAAGCCGGGCCACGCGTAGACGAGGAATGCAAACAGCGCGGCGAGCAGGATCATGCGCGGCGTGACTCGTGGGTCGAGCCATCGCCAGGCCTGCTTCGCGCGCTCCATCACGCTGGCAATATCACAGCTGCGGACCGGCGCGGTTGGTAGGCTGCCGCCGCGCACGGCGGGCGATCAGCATCGCGACCGCCACACACGTGCAGACGACCGTCCAGTGCGAGTAGCGATAGTCCGGCGTCGGCGCGAGAAAGAACAGCGTCGACTCGACGACAAGCCCACTCGCGAGCACCGCGAAGACGTCACGCTGACCGCGCGAGAACGGCAACAGCGCGAGAGCGAGCACGATGTAGAGCCACTGCGTGTAGATCGGCGTGTGCGTCCACAGCCAGTTGTATGCATTCGACCATTTGTTCTGATACGGACGGCTACGCTCGGGCAGGCCAAGGTTCGTGAGAAAGCCTTTCCAATGCATGATGCGGGGCGGAATCGCGGTACGCGTCTTCACCGTCACGCCGATCGCATCGAGGAAGATGACCCAGCGATGGTGGAGATACGCGCCGGGATGGCCGAACACGAGGCTCTTCCACGCGCGCTCGATCGCGTCGCGCTGCGCCTGCGGTGCGGGCACCCGGCCGTTGATCGGCAAGTCCCACAGCTGGGTGTCGCTGTAGACGAGCTTCGTCCAATCGTGCAGCGCATAGACTTCACGAATGCGCTGCAAGACGTTCGTGTCGATGAGTAGGCCGGTGCCGGCGAGCTCCTGTTTGACCTGGTCTTCCGTGAATCCGTCGTCGTAGTTGATGACGCCGGCGATGTCGTGGATCGCGAGCGAGCTGTGCCAGAAGTGCATCTGCTGGTCGGTGAGTAGCGAGTTCGTACCCATCGCGGCAATCGTGACGCCAAGCCACGCGGTGGTCGCGAGGGCGTAGCGCTTGAGCCACGGCAGGCCTTGCTTCCACTCGAACAGCAGCACGATCAATGGCAGGGTCGCAGCGAACGCGTTGTACTTGACCGCGGTGCCGACGCAGAAGCAGACGAGCGACGCGACTCGCGCCCACCGGCATGGCGACAGCACGAGCCCGGCGCCGAGCATCAGGAGCCCAGCCATGACCGAGTCCTTCCACATGAACGCCATCGGGTTTGCGACCGGCGGAAACAACATCAGCACGCACGCCACGATCGCCGCGCTGCGCTCGGACATCGCGTGCCGCAGGACGAGGTACATGCCAGCGAGGAACGTCGTCACCTGCAGCACCAGCAGCAGGAAGCCGCCCGGCATGATGCTGTCGAGAACCCGCCAGAGCGCAGCCATCGCAGGCGGATGACAGTCGGTATAAAACCCCTCGCGTGCCTCGGCGAGCTGCTCGACCGAGTCGAACGTCATCAGGCCTGGGCGCGCGAACGCCAAGAACACGAGCCCGCCGAGGACCAAGATGATCCTTGCTCGGGTGCTCTCGCGCATGCGCGCAGACTACTACATCTATTAGAGACGGACGCCGGCCCGCGTGGGGGCGAGACGCCAGAGCATTGCGGCGACGGTGACGACCGCGATCGACATCGCGAGAGCAGCACCCGCAAGGCCGAGCACGGGTATCAGCAGGAGATTCGCGACGAAGTTCACGGCAACGACGATGAGCACGAACACGGTGTGCCACCCCGGGCGATTCGCCATCAGCAAGACTTGCGCGAACGGCAAGTACGGTGACGCGAGCGCCAGGCCTCCCATCAGGATCGCGAACGGTAACGCCCCGGCCTGGAACGAGGCGTCGCCGATCACCCACGGGATGATGTACGGGAACGCCGCCGCACCGACGAGGCAGGCGCCGGCGAGCAGGGGCACGAACCAGCGCCGCGTGCGCCGCACGAGCGCTTCGACTTCGTCGCGGCGGCCAGTGGCGAGCGATTGCGCCATCACCGGGTTGATGTTGTTCATCACGACCACCGCCAGCTGCGTCGCGCCTTCGTTGAGCGCGGCGGCGAGGCTATAGATGCCGACCGCCGCTTTCGGAAAGCCGGCTGCGCCGACCATCCACACGTCGAGCTTGGTCTGGATCTCATAGGCGAGCGTCGCCGTGACGCCACGCGCGCCGTATGCGACATGCTCGCGCGCCCAGCGCTGCCAGCCGGCGGCACGTGCGAGCGTCACCGTCGCGATCGTCTCGCCGATCAGGACGAGCAGTAGCGTGCCCTCGGTGAACGTCCAGATCACCGGCAGGTGGGCGGCGTCGATCCGCATCACGTGCGCTGCGACGATGCCGACTGCGATCAGCACGTAGCGGAGTGACGTGTAGATCGCGAACGCGCGCATCCGGCGTTGGCCGTTCACGATCCCGAACAGCACCTTGTTGACGGCGAAGCAGAACAAGCCAGGTGTGGCGTACAGCATGCCCTCGGCGACTTCGTCGCTGCCGTGTAGGCGAGCCACCAAATTGCGCGACGCGAAAAAGATCGCGGTCGCGAGCGCGGCGAGCACGACATTGGGCACGAGCGCACCGACAACGACGGCCGCCTTGTGTGCGCTATCGTCGGGCTTCTCGGCGACTGCACGCAGCACGGAGTACTGGATGCCCCACGCGCCGACGACTGCGAGCACGAAGTACGCGATCGAGACGAGATTGAAAATGCCGAGCGCGGCCGCGTGCCACCACGCGGCAATCAGGATGTTCATCCCGAGCCCGACCGCGCCGAGCAGCACGACCGGTGCGAGGTTCCAGATGACGTCGCGACGGAGCCGCTTGTCCATCAATACAGCTTCGGCGCTGCGTTGATGACCTGCATCGCCTCTTCGAACGAGAACCCGATCAGCTGCGCGTACTCGCGAAGCGACGCCCACCGCGGCTTGCCGTATTCCTTTGCGCGGCGCATCGCCTCGTCGCGTGTCAGGTGGCCTTCGCGCACCATGTTCGAGAGCATCGACTCGTCTTCGGTGAAACCGGCGATCGTCGCGTAGATGTAATTGTAGAACGCGGCGGTGCCGTCGCCGATCCGCCACGTCGTGGTCGTGTCAGGCGAGACTTCCCAGTCGTACTCGCGGCGGATCGTGCCGACGATCTCGTCCTCGTGCCACGGCAGGTAGTGGTAGAGGTACAGGAAGTCGTCCTTGACGATGAACGTCTGATAAAACGCGTTCGCGGTGTCGAGGATCGACTCGTTGATGTACGCCGGGTTCTTCGCGTAGTTCTTCGCGAAGTACCAGAGCATCGATGCCTTGTTCCGCACGGACATGTTCGGCAGGACCATGTTGTCGTCGTCCTGCGGCACGCCCATGAAGCCGACCTTGTAGCGCGCTTCCTCGATCAGGTTCCCGGTGCAGAAGATGACGAGCTTGATGCCGGTCTCTTTGCGCAGCTGGCGCGCGTGCGAGTAGAACTCCTTGTCGCCAGCCATGAACAGCGACACCATGCCGAGCTCGGGTTTCTTGAGCCACGCCTCGATGTTCTTGCGCACGTAGCGGCGCTTCGCGGTGATGTCGGCGGACCGGATGATGTGCTCGATGCCGAGCTTGCCGCACACGCGGGCGCAGTTGCGGCGCGCGAGGTCGGTGACCATGCCCCAGTCATAAGTGAACGCGACCGGGTTCATGCCGAGCTGCGTCTTGACGTAGTGGAGGCCGTAGGACGAGTCGCGGCCGCCCGAGAACGCCACGATCACATCCGGGCTGCCGTCCTTGCTGCGGTAGGGCTCGACGGCGCGGAGCAGCTCCTCGACGCCCTTGGGCTGGATCGGCTTCCACTGCCGGCAGTACGCGCAGACGCCGTGCTCGTCGAAGCCGACGAACGGAAACGTTTCGGGCAGGATGCACTTCGTGCAGCGACGCAGCCGATCGGCGTGCGAGCTGTGATCGACGATCGAGACCTGGTGGCCGTTCGGCGCACTGCCAAACGGCGGCTCGTCGCGGTCGGGGGCCAGGGAAAACGCACGGCGTTGCAGCGTAGCGAGCGAAACCGCGAGCGCATGGCCGGCACGAATCTGCTCGAGCCGGACGTCGCCGAGCCGGCTGCTGAGATCCTTGTCCTCGATCACACGCTGGAGGATGAAGCGCTCCGACGCGAACGCGATCACGTTGCCGGCATCGGTCGACAGCTGGAACAGCGACCCGGTGTTCGTCGCGAGCAACATGACGTCGAGGTTGTCGAACAGCATCGCGATCGAGGCTGCGCCCTCGAGCTCCGCAAACGTCGCGCGGGTGGCGGCAACGATGTCGCCGCTGGCGTTCAGTTTCTTGCGCAGCAGCGTCGCGAGCACTTCGCTGTCGAGCTCGCTCTGCGGCGCGATCGCGTACCGCTCGGCAAGCTTGCGATCGTTGACGACGATGCCGTTATGGAGCGCGACCGCTCCGTGCGTGACAACCGGCTGGTTGTTCGACATGTCGGCCTGCGTGCCATTCGTCGCGAGCCGCGAGTGGCCCGTGATCGCGATCGTATTGCCGGCCGCGAACCGAGTGAGCGCGGTGTCGAGCAGCTGCTGGAGCACCGGGTTCTTCAAGAAGTCGCTGACCGAGCCGCCTTGCTTGAGGACCTGGATCCGTTCGCCGTCATGCACCGCGATGCCGGCAGCCTCGCGACCGCGGGTTTCGGAAAACCGGAGCAAGGAGGTCGCGAGCGCGCGCGCGAGGTCGCGATCGACCTTCTGATCGCTCGCACAAATGACGCCGAAGATGCCGCACATGAAGTTTCGAGCCGACCATACACGCGTCGGCCAAACTTGTGGATATCTCTCGCGGAACCACGTGATATAGCTCGCGCAGCTATCCGTGCGCCTCCTCCTGATAATTCCGGCGTACAACGAGCAAGAGGCGCTAGGCGGATTGCTCGGCGAGATTCGCGCATTGCCATCGCTCGGCGTCGATGTCGAGACCGTCGTGGTCGACGACGGTTCAGCGGATCGGACCGCTGAGGTCGCGCAGCAGGGTGGTGCGCGCGTGGTCCGGCTGTGCCGCAACCTCGGGATCGGCGGTGCGGTGCAATCGGGCCTGCGGCTCGCGCATCGCGAGGGCTTCGACTTCGCCGTGCAGATCGACGGTGATGGTCAGCACCCGCCGAGCGAGCTCGCGCGCCTGCTCGAGCCAACGCGAGGTGCATCGCCGCCCGATCTCATCGTCGGCACGCGCTACCGTGACGCGGCGAACTTCCGCTCGACGCCGCTGCGCCGACTCGGCAGCTGGTGGCTGCGCGTGATCCTGCGCATGCTCGCTCGCCTGAAGGTCAGTGATCCGACGTCTGGCTTCCGCCTCTACAACAAGCGTGCGCTCCGGCTGTTCGACGAGACATACCCGTACGATTTCCCGGAGCCGGAATCACTCGCAATCGCGCGCGCTGCGGGTCTCAGAGTCTCCGAGGTCTCGGTAACGATGCGCGAACGCCAGGGCGGCACATCGAGCATCATTGGCTTCGATTCGATCTATTACATGTTCAAGGTGACGATCGCGGTCGTGCTCACGTACGTGCGTGCGCTGGGCCGCGCTCGCAAGAAGGGATCCGATGCAGCAACCGACTGAGGAGTACTACCGGTTCCATGGCGGTGCCGGAAACTGGGTATTCGCCGGCGTGTGCCTCGTGATCGCGATCGTGCTCGCGCGCCTCATCCTGCGCGAGCGGATCTCGTTGCAAGGCAGCATGTCGTATCTCGCGTTCGTCCTCGTGATCGGCGCGATGGCGTTGTTTCCCGAACAAGCCGGTGCAGTCGCCCACGCGCTCGGCTTCTCGACGCTCGCAAACTTCTTCTTCTGCACCTGCATCGCGGGGCTGGCGATCTTGCACCTCCGTGCACTCGTCACGCTGTCGCGCGTGCACTTGCGATCAGTTGTCTTGACGCAGGAGCTCGCACTGCTGCAAGAGAAGCTCGATCGCGCGATCGAGAAGCGATGACTACTGCGTAGCTTCTAGGTGATACAGGCCACCGAGCTGCTGCGTGCCGCAGCATTCGGTCGTGGTCAGGTAGAGCTCCCCACGCGAATCGGCGTGCAGGCTTGCCGGCGTGCTGGGAAAGCCTGCGCGCGGCTGGGCCGGCGGCTCGACGAACGTCGTCTCCGGGAACTCGACGACGACGTTGCCAGCGCCCAGCTTTGCGGCGCCGAGCACGTGCGCGCAGTAGTCGGTGAAGAAATACGTGCCGACGAGGTCGGGATAGCAGCTGCCGCGATAGACCGCGCCGCCGATGACCGAGCACCAGCCGTCGCTGTGCATCTTCTCGAACTGCGGCATGCGAATGCTCGCGGGATTGCACGGGCCGTCGTAGCAGCGATCGGCCTCGTACATGCGCCAGCCGAGATTCGCGCCTGCCTGCTCGGCGGCCGGGATGAAGTCGAGCTCTTCGACCTCGTCCTGACCGACGTCGCCGATCCACATGTCGCCGGTCGTCGAATCGAACGACCACCGCCACGGGTTGCGCAGGCCCATCATGTAGACCTCGGGAGCGCCGCCGGTCGTCGCGAACGGATTCGTCGCTGGAATGCCGTACTCCTTGCCCGGCGCTTTGTTGTCGACGTCGATGCGAAGCATCTTGCCGAGCAGCGCGTTCGGGTTCTGGCCGTTCGCCTGCGGATCGCCGCCGCCGCCGCCGTCGCCGGTGCCGATGTAGAGATAACCGTCGGGGCCGAACTCCATCATGCCGCCGTTGTGATTCGACGCGAAGTCGGGGATCGACAGCACGATCGTTCCGCTCGCCTTGTTCGCGACGTTGGGATCGCTCGACACCTGATAGCGCGCGACGACGTTCGCGTTGCCCGTCGTGTAGAAGACGAAGAACGTGCCGTTCGTCGCGTACTGCGGATGAAATACGAGCCCGAGCAGACCCTGCTCGCCGCAACACGCGATGTCGTCGCCGAGATCGAGGAACGGTGTTGCGAGCAGCGTGTCGTTGGTGAGGACGCGGATCGTACCGATTTGCTCGACGACGAACAGTCGCGGGTCGGCTGGTGGAGATGTCGCGAGTAGCGCAGCGCCGTGTGTGGTCGCGATGAGCCGCATCGAGATCTTGCTGCCGGACTGCGGCGAGCAAGCGAGCGCGGGTGCATCAGAGACGAGCCCACTATCGAGCTTCGTCGGCGCTTTGTCTCCGCACGCGATCAGCGCGAGCGCGAGCGCGGCTCGTTTCATCACATGCCCGCTTCGAGGTGGAAGATGCCGCCCTGCGTTTGCGAGCCGCTGACTTGCTCGGTGGTGAGGTAGAGCTCGCCGCGCGCATCGGCGTGGAGGCTCGACGGTGTCGGCGGCACGCCGTCGTGGATGCCCTGCGCGTCGGCGTAGTGCGTGGTCGGTTTCTCTTCGGCGAGCGCGGTGCCGTTCTGCTTGGCCGCGACCAGCTCGTGCGCGCAGTAGTCGGTCACGTAGCCGGTACCGACGATGTCGGGATAACAGCTGCCGCGGTAGACCTGACCGGCGATCACGGCGCACCACGCATCGCCGCTGTGCGTCTTCTGGATCGCGGGCATCGCCATGCCTGCTGGATCGCACGGCTGCGAGTAGCAGTTCGCGCCCTCGTACATGCTCCAGCCGAGGTTCATGCCAGCGGCTTTGCCGTTCGGGATCACGTCGAGCTCTTCGACCGCGTCCTGGCCGACATCGCCGATCCACAGATCGCCCGTCGTGCGATCGAATGACCAGCGCCACGGATTGCGCACGCCCATGACGAGGACCTCGGGCGCACCGCCGCCCTTCGCGTATGGGTTGCCGCTCGGGATGCCGTACTCCTTGCCGCTTTCCTTCTTGTCGACATCGATGCGGAGGATCTTGCCGAGCAGTGCGTTTGGATTCTGGCCCGTCTTCATCGGATCGCCGCCGCCCCCGCCGTCGCCCGTACCGATGTACAGGTAGCCGTCCTTGCCAAACTCCATCATGCCGCCGTTGTGATTGCCGGCGAAGTCAGGGATCGAAAGGATGACCTTTGCGCTCGCTGGATCCGCGACCTCGGGATTGGTCTTGCTGACGGTGTAGCGCGCGACGACGTTCGCGTCGCCGGTCGTGTAGAAGACGAAGAACGTACCGTTCGATGCGTACTTCGGATGGAACGCGAGGCCGAGTAGACCTTGCTCGCCGCCCGCCGCGATGAGGTTCGACACGTCGAGGAACAGCGTCGGCGAGATACCAGCGTCGGTGAGCTGCTCGATGATGCCGTCGCGCTCGACCACGAACCGCCGGATGTCGTTTGGCGGTGATGTCACGAGCAGCGCCGCGCTCTTCGTCCGTGCGACCTCACGGAACGTGATGCTCGTTCCGTGGACCGGTGCTTCGCAGGCGGGTGGCAGCGAGGGCGTCTCATCGCCGCCACAGCCGAGAAGTGCCAACGCCAGTGCTACGTACCTCATTTACTAAGGATAAGACGATCACGGAGTCGGTGGCTGTGAGAACGGCCATTGCGCCCCCGGCTGCTGAGCATGATAAGAGGAGACAATGGCTTCGCCGACGTTGTCGATCGTGGTTCCCGCCTATAACGAGGAGCGCAATATCCCAGCGTTTCTCGCGGCGATGATCCCGGTCCTCGAAGGCATTGGCGAACCGTTCGAAATCATTTTCGTCAACGACGGCAGCAAGGACGGCACGCTCGGAATGCTCGCGGCCGCGTCGTCGCAAGATCCGCGGATCAAGGTCGTGGGCCTTGCACGCAACTTCGGCAAGGACATCGCGCTGTCGGCCGGCCTCGCACACGCGACCGGCAAGGCCGTGATCCCGATCGACTGCGATCTGCAGCATCCACCCGAGCTCGTCCCGCAGTTCGTCGCGAAGTGGCGCGAAGGCTTCGACATGGTGATCGGCGTGCGCAGCAAGCGCGACGAAGAAGGCTGGCTGCGCCGCACGCTGTCGCAGACCTACTACAAGGTCATGCGTTCGATGACGAGCGTCGAGATTCCGCCGAACGCCGGCGACTTCCGGCTACTCGATCGCAAGATCCTCGACGTCATCAACAAGATGCCGGAGCGCCACCGCTTCATGAAAGGCATCTTCGCGTGGCCCGGCTTCAAGGTCGCGTCGATCGAGTTCCAGGCGAACGTGCGCGCGAACGATACGCGCTCGAGCTGGTCGTTCTTCAAGCTGTGGCGATTCGCGCTCGACGGTCTGTTCTCGTTCTCGACCGCGCCGCTCAAGCTGTGGACGTACATCGGCCTGCTCTCGGCAGGCGGCGCATTCATCTACCTCACGATCACGCTGATCCAGAAGTTCTTCTTCGGCATCAGCGCACCCGGCTACGCCTCGCTGCTCGTCGTGTTGCTGTTCTTCAATGGCCTCTTGATGATCAGCAACGGCATCCAAGGCGAGTACATCGCGCGCATCTTCGAAGAAGTGAAAGGCCGGCCGCTGTACGTCGTCGGTCAGACGTTCGGATTCGATGCGCAGCAGCCGGTCGTCGAGAAGCCGGAGGTCGTCGTCACGATCGCCGAGCCCGTGCCGGTCGCGCCGCCCAAGCGCGAGAAGCCGCCGCTGCCGAAGCCGCCATCGCTGCCGCGCCCGCAGTGATCACTGCCCGAGCGCGAAGTCGATCGAGAAGCTCGGGTTCGACACGATGCGGTTGTTGACGACGTCGAGGATCGTCGCCGAGCACTCGGTTGCCGTGAACGACGTCATCTCTGGATAACCATCGGCGTTGCGCACCTGCGCCGACGCCGGGATGCCGAAGCAGCCGAACGCGAGATTGAGCACGTCGATCTCGGAGTGGAGCAGGATGCTCGACTTGCCTGTCATGCACAGCTGCAGGCGCACGTCCCAGTACGCGAGCATGTCGAGAATCTGGGTCTGCACCAATTGCGCGCTCGCGCCCGAGGCGGTGCGCTCGGCGGGGAACGTCCATAGCATCGTGCTCTTGCAGTCGGTCGTGTCGCCCTCGTAGCCGCGGTCGACGGCGAAATCGGGAAACACGATCTGCATCTCGATCGTCTGCATCGCGAGTGGATCGAGCGGCGACATTCCTGCGCCGGTCACGCTGGTGACGACGAAGCTCGTGGTCGCGGTGAGCCCCGGGCCGCCGCCGCCGCCGTCGCCGCCGCATGCAGCGAGCAGCGCGAGCCACGAGTGCTTCATGCGGCGAGCTTAGCTTGCGACACCGCAGACGCGCGTGATATCGCCCACGTGATGAAGCGGGCCGCGCTCATCTGGCTCGCGATCATCGTGCCGATCTGGCTCGTGCTCGCGCTGTGCACGTACTGGGAGCCGATCATCCGCGACGGCTGGGGCTTTCTGTTCTTTCACCGCAAGTACGGACTGTCGTGGACGACCGCCGAGGCGTTCATGAAGAACAACTACAACGCGAACAACCCGCGGCTCGGGCAGCTCTACACGCTCGTGATGTACACGCCCGGGCCCTGGCACGTGATCGTCACCCCGATCGTCGAGCTCGGCCTGTTCTACGTGCTCGCGACGCTCGCGCTTGGTCGTTGGCCATCGCTGCGCCGCACCGACGACGCGCTGGTGTTCGTGACGATCGTCGCGATGGTGTTCGCGACCGCGCGCTCGCTTGGCCCACTGTTGTTCTACCGGCCGTTCATGGGCAACTACACGGTCGGGCTGCTGCTGAATCTGCTGTGGCTGGTGCCGTATCGCTTGCACGCCGAGACGCGCTGCATGCGCTGGTGGTGGACACCCGTGATGCTCGGGTTTGGCGTCGTGAGCGGGCTGTGTAACGAGCACACCGGTCCCGCGCTGCTCGCCGCAGGCTTGTTCGCGCTGGTCGTCTACTGGCGGCGCGGCGAGCGCATCGTGCCGTGCGCCTGGGCCGGCGTCATCGGCATGGCGATCGGCATGGTCATTCTGCTCGGCGCGCCCGGACAGCACGTTCGCTACGCCGGCGCTGCAGCACGCGAATCGATCATCGACGCGGTCATCCAGCGCGGCGTCGGCGGTGCGGCGTGGGTCGTGCTTGCGCTGCCGTTGTTCCTGACCCCGCTGCTGTTGTGGCTCGTGCCGGTCTTCGTCGCGCGGCGGCGCGGATCGCGCAGCGAACAGCCGCGCTCGCAGATCGTTGCCGCCCTCGTCGCACTCGCGATGGCGACGCTGATGGTGTTCACGCTGCTCGGCTCGCCGCGTTGGGGCGATCGGATGTACTTCGCATCGATCTGTCTTGCCTGCGCCGCCGCGGCCAGCTGGGTCTGCGCGCATCCCGGCACACTCGCGCGCCGGAGCACGCTCACTGTGAACATCGCAGCGCTCGTCGTCGTGAGCGCGATCTTGCTGTTCATGCATCACCGCCTGCACGACGAGTTCACCGCGCGCTTCGCAATCCTCGAGCATGCGGCGCCCGGCACCGTCGTGCGGGTTCCGACCTACTCGCAGGAGCGCTCGCGTTACGTGCTCGGCGACGACTTCCTCGTTCCGACGACACGCGGCAGCGTCGCGAAGGCGTATCAGTTACAGGACATCGAGCTCGATCAACGCGTGCCGACGACAGCGCCGTCGGACGAGCCGTAGATTGCATACAGACCCTTCGTCTGGGTCTCGGTGTTGACGCGGATCCGATCGATCCGTTTGTCGGTCTTCAGGTCGACAACGGTGAACTTGCCGTCGGGCAAAATCTTATCGATCCGCAGTCGCTTCGTCGTGCCGTCGTCGAAGTAGACCTTCACGTCGCGCAGGATCGTCTTGCCCTGGGACGAGAACCGCAGCTTCGAGAACGACCCCGCCTCTTTACCGACCATCACGATTTCCGTGCCGTGCTTCGCGGGCGTCGGCGACGCGAGCTCGATCCACTCACCGGCCTCACGCGGCTCGGGTTTCTTGTTGCCCTTTTCGTCGAGGCGCACGCGCCCGTTGTTCTCCTCTTGTTGCTTCTGCTGCGCCTCTTGCGTGGGCGGCACCGGTTTGGGCGGGTCCGCATAACTCACGGAGCTGCCGACGATGATCGCGAAAAGTACTGAAGACCTCATAGCAAATCGGCGAGGTTGCATAGGCCGTGCCCCAGGTTGATAGTCCGTAGATGGAGATCCCGCTCGAGCTCATCCAACGCCTGCCGAAGACCGACCTGCACTGTCACCTCGATGGCTCGCTGCGTCTCGATACCGTGCTCGACCTCGCGCGGAAGCAGAACATCAAGCTGCCTACGTTCGATCGGTCCGAGCTGTTCAACATGCTCTACGCGGGCGAGCACGTAGCGTCGCTCGACGACTATCTGCGCGCCTTCGACATCACGCTCTCCGTGATGCAGACCGAAGAAGGCCTCGAGCGCACCGCGTACGAGCTCGCGTGTGACGCGTGGGCCGAGAACGTGCGCTACATCGAAGTGCGCTACTCGCCGCTCTTGCACACGCGCAGCGGATTGCGCCCGGCGCAGGTGGTCGAAGCCGTACTGCGCGGGCTACGTACGGCCAAGCGCGAGCTCGGCATCCGCTACGGCGTCATCCTGTGCGCGATTCGCACGCTGAGCCCCGAGTCGTCGCTCCGCATCGCGGAGCTGTGCGTCGCGTTCAAGAACCGTGGCGTGGTCGGCTTCGATCTCGCGGGCAGCGAGGTGAACAATCCGGCGAAGGTGCATCGCCAGGCGTTCCAGCTCGTCATCGACAACAACATCAACTGCACCGCGCACGCGGGCGAGTCGTTCGGTCCGGACTCTGTACATCAGGCGATCCACAAGTGCGGTGCGCATCGCATCGGTCACGGCACGCGCCTGGTCGAGAGCGGCGACTTGCTCAACTACGTCAACGACCATCGCATCCCGATCGAAGTGTGCCCGTCGTCCAACGTGCAGACGCGCGCCGCGAACAGCTGGGAGACTCACCCGGTCGACTTCTTTGTCGACTACGGCGTGCGCGTCACGATCAACACCGACAACCGGCTGATGTCCGACACGACCTGCAGTAAAGAGCTCTACCTCTGCCACAAGCACTACGGGTGGTCGCTGCAGACGATCAAAGAGATCGTTATTTCGGGCTTCAAGAGCGCGTTCATGCCCTACCGCGAGAAAGCGGACCTGGTCGCCGAGGTCAGCCGCGAGCTGGCGAAGTACGAAGACCCGCGGGGCGAGGTGACAGGCCGCGTCGGCCTCGTGGAGTCCGGACAGCCGACTTCATCCGACAAGGCGACCCCGCCGACCCCGCCCACCCCGCCGAAGGCGAAGCTCCAAGTGTCGTAAACCGCTACGGGGCGGTCATGAAGTCGAACGACGTCGGGACGAACGCGTTGTTCGCCGGCACGTCGAAGATGCCCGCATCGACGTAGACCGTGATCGTCGCGTTCGCGGGTAGCGCCGATGCCGGCATGAACGCGTATTTGAACGGATCGATCCCCATGACCGTGCCGGGGATCGAGACGCTGCTCGACTCGAGGCGAAACGTGGTGTTGCTGACACCAGATACAGGCTCGTTGAATTGGATCGTGACCACTTGCGAGGTCGGCACGTTCGAAGCGCCGCTCACCGGATCGGTCATGAAGATCTGTGGGGGCGTGATGTCGGCGTCGGGTGGCGGCGCGTCGATCGGGCGTGGCGAGTCGATACGCGCGTCGATTGCGCACACCGTCGTGGCCGGCGTCCCGTTGCGGTGACAGATGGCGTCAGGGCCGCAAAAGTAATCCGACGGGCACTCGCCGCTGCGACGGCAGGCAAAACCGCAGTCCGGTTGCGGCGGCGAATAGCACGCCGTTATCAGGCCCAGGCAAATCGCCAGGATCCGGCCGAGCACGGCGAGCACGGTATCACGTCACACTGCGAGAAATGCGGGCTGGGTGATCCACACGGAGAAGTCAGCGTAGTGAAAGAAGCCCGCCGGTCGATGCTGGTGTACCATGTGGCCCCTGATGGCCAAGCTGGAACGTGAACAGCTGCGCGGGCTCGTCGAGCCTCACTGGCGCAGGCTGTACAACTTCGTGTTTCGGCTCACGCTCGACCGCGATCGCGCGGAGCGGTACCTCGCCGACGTCTTTCTCGCGGCCACCAACAAGTTCGATTCGAAGCCCGCGAAAGACGATGAGATCGAAGTCTGGCTGCTCGGTATCGCGAACCAGATGCTCGAAGAGCGCCTGCCGCGTCAGCCGGAAGTCAACTTCGACATTCTCGATGAGACGCTGCGCAGCGAGTCGACGCGCACCGATGTCGTGCGCTCGCTGAGCGATCCGCAGCGCGACTTCCTGCTGTGGGAGCTCAAGCAGGGTTGCATGACCGCGGTCGTCAACTGCTTGCCGCCCGGCGAGCGCGCAGCGTTCGTCGTCTGCCACGTGCTCAAGCTGGGCGACGACATCGCGGCGAAGAGCCTCGGCATCACCGAGAGCGCGTACAAGGTTCGTCTGTCGCGTGCGCGCAAGAAGGTGGGCGACTACCTCGCGCCGCGTTGCGAGCACGTCAACCCGATGAATCCGTGCCGCTGCCCGGCGCGCGTCGGGACGGCGCTCGCGAAGGGCTTCATCCGCAGCGTCGGCCCGGTCGGCGGCGAAGTCTCGCTGCGCAAGCCGAGCGAGCCGTACGGGCGCTATGGCACTGGCATCGGCAATGAGGACGTACCGATGCGCGACATCAGCGCGATCTATGGCGGCCTGCCGGATCCGGATCCGCCGGGCGACCTCGGCAACAAGCTCATCGACCAGCTGTCGCAGTAGCGCGGTATGCTGCTTCGGTGAGCTCGCGCGATACCACACCGGATGCAGTCGCCGTACGAACGGCGGTGTACCGCCGGATGTCAGACGAGCAGCGCGTGAGCATCGGCGCGCAGATGTCGGAGGACGCCCGCGCGATCGCCCTCGATGCGATCCGGCAGCGCCATCCAGACTACGACGAAGAGCAAGCGACGTTCGCGCTCTTTCGGTTGCTGCTCGGTGATGACTTGTTTCGCCGCGTTTGGCCGGCTGCCCCACTGCTTCGGCCATGACTCGCGATGGTTTGCAGCTACTACTTCAGGACGTAGTTGGCCTGCTGTCGGCGATCGGCATCCCTCACATGGTCGTCGGATCGTTCGCCAGTATGGTGCACGGCGAGCCACGAACCACGCAGGACCTAGACGTCGTGATCGACCCGACGGCCGAGCAGCTAGAGCAACTGCTCCAGCGGCTGCCTGCGGATCGGTACTACGTCGATCCGGATGTTGCCCGCGATGCGCGCCGCCGCAGGTCGATGTTCAACGTCATCGACATGGCGTCGGGCTGGAAGATGGACCTGATCGTGCGCAAGGCGCGTCCGTTTTCTGTCGAAGAGCTGCAGCGGCGCGCAAAGGCCACAATGCAAGGTGTCGTGGTCGACACCGCAACCGCTGAGGACACGATTATCGCCAAGCTCGAGTGGAGCAAGGCAGGCAGCTCCGAACGCCAGCTCGAGGACATAGCGGGGATCCTTCGCGTCCGTGGCGACAAGCTCGATCGCGCATACATCGAGCGCTGGGTCGACGAGCTCGAGCTCCGCGAGCAGTGGGACCGCGCGCAACGCCTCTGAGCTATTGCTTCGTCCAGCCGCTGCCGGTCCAGTGATAGGTCTCGGTGTACTGCTCGTCGTCGTTCGGCGCGCGCTGTAGCGTGATCTTGCCGGGCTCGAACGTGTACTTGTCGTCGAACTTGTCGTTGCGGTTGACGTCGACCTTCGCGCGATTGACGTTCGTCTGCCCC
>DASUFX010000306.1:0-5615 GCA_036274355.1 Kofleriaceae bacterium
CGAGCTGCTCGATCTCGCCTGAAAGGCTCAGGCCTCGGGCCTCGGGCCTCAGCGGGGCATCAGACTTCAGGCTAGCCGCCGCATGCATCGAGCTCGGCGAGCGTATGCGCCCCAAGTGCGCACTCGTACGTGTGCGCCGTCATCGCGTTGCACTTCGGCTCCCACGCGATCCGGAGTTGCCCCTGAATGGTGGTGCGCTCTTCGTCTGTGGGCTTCTGGTCGTCTGGGCGTTCTGCAATGCCTAGCTCGACAGTGTGTGAGATCAGCTTGTCGCAATCGCGACTCGGCGTTTGATTCGTCTGACTGTGGGATTGGTGCTCGTTGTTGTGAGCCGGAGGTCTGGGGCCTGAGGGCTGAGGCCCGTGAGGCTTTCCACCACACGCCATCGCGAGCAGCACCACGCAAAGGAGCCTCGTCACGACTTTGATGTTAGCGTGTGATTCGCGATGGCGCTGTGGTTCGCTGCTGTGCTGGGTCTGATCCAGGGCCTCACCGAATTTATTCCAGTCTCGTCGACGGCCCATCTTCGCGTCGCGCCAGCGCTGTTCGGTCAGCCCGACCCAGGTGCGCCGTTCACCGCGGTGATCCAGCTCGGCACGCTGCTCGCGGTCATCGCGTACTTCGCGAAGGACCTCGCCGCTCTGCCGGCCGCGATGTTTCGCGATAGCGGAAGCTTCGAGGGCCGGCTGCCCTGGCTACTCGCGGTCGGCACGCTGCCGATCGTGATCCTGGGGCTCACGTTCAAGAAACACATCGAAGGTGATCTGCGGTCGCTCTATGTCGTCGCGACCGCGCTCGTCGTGGTCGGCGTCGCGATGGCGTTCATCGATCACTATGCGGCCGGCCGGCCGAACCATCGGCCGCTGTCGTCGCTCACGCTGACCGACGCGCTGCTGGTCGGTTGCGCGCAGTCGCTCGCGCTGATCCCCGGCGTGTCGCGGTCGGGGGCGACCATGTGCATGATCCTTCTGCTCGGACTGACGCGAGCGGATTCCGCGAGATTTTCGTTCTTGCTGTCGATCCCTGCGATCGCGGGGGCCGGCATCTTCGAAGCAAGGACGGCGTTTTCGCAGCTCGGTTCGAGCGCAATCCCTGCGATCGCGGTCGGTACCGCCGTCGCTGCCGTCACCGGCTACGCGTCCATCGCATGGCTATTGAGGTGGCTGGGGTCGCACAGCCTGATCGGTTTCGCTCTCTACCGGATCGCGTGCGGCGGCGCACTTCTCGCTGCCCTAGCTGCAGGTTTCTTCCGGCGGGTTTGAGAAACGGCCGCACGGCTGTTAGCCTCGTAGGCGTCCGTACTTACGAGGGTGTCCATGAGGATTAGCTCGATCGCTTTCTGCGCGTTCGCAGTCGTCGTGTTGTTCGTGTCGACCGCTGGCGCGGCTCCGTGCCCACTCACGGCATCGGGGACCAAGTACCCGATCAAGATCGAGACGTCGCCACCTGGCGCCACGATCTACTTCAATGACAAGACCTGCTCGGCCGGCACGACGCCGTGGTCGGGCAAGATCACGGCCGGCGAGGTCACGATCAATGCCGAGCTCGCCGGCTATGACCTCGGCACCCGAACGGTCAAGGTCATCCGCTCGCGCAAGACGCAGGAGTTCTTCCTGCCGCTGACAAAGAAGGCCGAGCCGCCGAAGATCGAGGTCAAGGCAGACGCCGATCCGAAGGGCGTCGCGGGCGCGCAGGTCTGGCTCGACGGCGAGATGAAAGGCCAGGCGCCGGTCACGGTCACGACGACCGAGGGCCGCCACCTCTTGCAGCTCAAGAAGGATGGCTTCGAGACCTACGAGACCTGGATCAGCGCGACGACGAACAACACGTCGACGCTGCTGCCGCAGATGAAGGAAGTCGCGAAGCCGAAGTTCGGCACGATCGTCGTCGAGGCCGATGTTGCCGACGCCGAGGTGTATATCGACGGCAACAAGCACCCCGACAACACGCCGGCGATGATCAGCAACGTCATCGAAGGCCTGCACGTGATCGAGGTGCGCAAGGCGCCGAGCCTGCCGTGGAAGCAGACCGTGCAAGTGAAGGCGAGCGAGACCACGAAGGTGCGCGCCGACCTGCAGTCGACGATGCACGGCGGTGTCGGCGTCGTCCGCGTGCTCTCGGATGCACCTGGCGCGCGCGCGTTCCTCGACGGTACGGACATGGGCCCGGTGCCCGTCGACATCAAGGACGTCAAAGCCGGCGATCACATCGTGCAGGTCAAGGCTCCCAGCATGCAGACTGGCGAGAAGACCGTCAAAGTCGCCGCCGGCAGCTCGCAGATCGTGAAGTTCGATCTCAACAGCGAAGCGCCCGCCGATAGCGGCCTTCTGAAAGTCGTGTCGATGGTGCCCGAGGCCCAGGTGTTCATCGACGGTGCGGCGGTCGGCAAGGTGCCGGTCGAGAAGCGCCTGTCGCAAGGCGAGCACCCGGTGGTCGTGCGCCTCGACGGCTACAAGCAGTTCGAGCAGAAGGTCCGCGTCGAAGCGGGCCAGACCGTGACGGTGCAGGCCTCGCTCAAGCCGGTCGGTCGCCTCCGCATCCTCTCGACGCCGGCGCAGGCGCAGGTCGTCGTCAACGGACTGCCGATCGGCAAGACGCCACTCGATCAAGAGGTCGAGGTCGGCGAGACCGTCGTGCGTATCGAAATGGCCGGCTTCCAGCCGTTCGAGCAGACGCTGACGATCGAAGGCGGCAAGACCCAGACGCTGTCGCGCGAGCTCGCGATCGCGGGCCTGTCGGAATCGGAGCTCGCGTCGCAGCAACGCGGCCTGTCGTCGTTCGGCGCGCGCACGCTGCCGCGCGGCCGCTCGACGGTCGATCTCATGGTCGGCTATCCCTACTACGTCGAGGCGAAGATCAACGTCGGCGCGGGCAAGATCGCCAAGAAGTTTGGCTTCGATGCCGGCGTCGGCGTGCGCTCGTTCCTCGCGCGTAACGAGCTCGGTATTGGCGGTCGCGCGATGCTCGCCGATCAGGATCCGTTCTCGGCCGGCATCTTTACGGACCTGTGGTGGGGCAGCCGGCTCCTCGACGATTCGCGCCGCAACGGCCTCACGTGGAACGTCGGCGCTGCGGCGTCGCTGACCGCGCTGTCGCACGTCACGATCACCGGCCGGCTCTACGCGAACATCTGGAGCGATCGTCACTGTCCCGAGGAGAAAACGACGTCGAGCACCGGCTTCGATGGCGATCCGATCCAGATCTGCGTGGATTACAAGAACAACACCCTGATGGCCGACGAGCGCGCGCGGATCAACAAGCTGACCACCGGCAGCGAGACCGAAACGTGGGATTTCTCCTCGCGCGAGAGTGGCATCCGCCTGATGGCGAGCGTGATCGCCGAGATCGCGTTCGAGCAGCGCTGGAACATCTTCGGCATTCTCGAGGGTGCGCCGTTCCAGGAGGAGCGCGCGCTGTTCACGAACGACTTCTCGGGCACGATGCCGGAGACCGACTACAACCTGTACCTGCAGCTCGGTCTGACGTACAAGTTCTGAGCGTCGGCTAGCCGGCGACCGGCGCGAACGCGATCGCCGAATACGCGACCGACGTCGAGCTTCCAGGGTTGTGATACGCGTGCCGTTGATCGCCGCGGAAGCTGACGACGTCACCTTCGAGTAGCGTGTACTTCTCGCCGGCGACCGCGAGCTCGACGGTCCCGCGTTCGCACGTCAGGTATTCGCGCGTACCCGGCGTATGCGGCACGCCTGCCATGCGCGCGCCCGGCGGCAACACCATGCGCTCGAGATCGAGACCGGGCAGCGGTTCGGGCAACAGCTTGCGGATCGCGACCTGACCCTTCGTTCGCATCGGCAGCTCGTCGGCCTTGAGGAAGCGTGCGGGCTGGCGCGGTGGTGCAAGGAGCTCGTCGAGCCGCACCTGCAGCGCGTTCGCGACCTTGATCAGCACCGTCAGCGTCGGGTTCGCACCGCCGGATTCGAGATGCGTCCACGTGGCGCGCGGAACCCCCGCCGCTTTCGCGATCTGCTGCTGCGACAAGCCGCGGGTTTCGCGTAACGCCTTGATGTTGTCTGCGAGGTGATCGTGTTCTCCGCTCAACGGCTGACCTCCTGCCAATAGATTAGCGCGACCGGTGACAGATTGGCGGTGTGTGGGTACCCCTAATTGTCAGGAGGCATCGACCATGAAGATTCAAGGAACAGGCGCCCTGGTCACCGGCGCGAGCCGTGGCCTCGGACGAGCGCTCGCGGAGGCGCTCGCGGCCAAGGGTGCGCGGGTGGCGATGGTGGCGCGTGACGCTGGCCCGCTAGCTGACGCGGTCGCAGCGATCCGCGCGCGGGGCGGGATCGCGCATGCGATCGCAGGCGACATCAGTGACAAGGACGCGGTGCACAAGATCGCGGGCCAGGCACAGGGCCTGGTCGGCGAGATTGGCATCGCGATACACAACGCGAGCTCGCTCGGCCCGGTGCCGCTGCGGCTCTTGCTCGACACCGAGTGCGAGGACCTCGCTGCAGTGCTCGAGACGAACCTCGTCGGACCGTTCCGGCTGACGAAGATCCTCGCGGGCGCGATGGCGCTACGCGGTGACGGCACGATCGTGCACATCAGCTCGGACGCGGCTGTCGAGGCGTACCCGCGCTGGGGCGCGTACGGCGTGTCGAAGGCAGCGCAGGATCAGCTCAGCCGCGTGCTTGCCGCCGAGCTCGATGGCACCGGCGTGCGCGTGCTCGCGATCGATCCTGGAGAGATGGACACCAAGATGCACGCGGACGCGATTCCCAATGCGGACCCAGCGTCGTTGCAGCGCCCCGCGGATGTCGCCGCACGCATCATCGACATCATCGAGAACGCGACAGCGGCTCCAAGTGGCGCTCGGCTCAGCGTGCCGAGCTGGAAGGCGGCGTCATGATGGCGCGTGCGTATCGTCGCTACGCCAGTCTCGCGCCTGTCGAAGAGGCGCGCGCAGTCGGCGGCGCGACGCTTGCGTTGCGTACGGACGAAGTCTCGCGGCATGCCGTTCGGCTGGTCGTCATCGGTCGCAACGAGGATCAAGTCGCGATCACGAAGTTCGCGAACCTGGCGTCGCTGCTGCGTGCCGGCGATCTCGTCGTCGTCAACGACGCGGCCACGTTGCCGGCATCGCTGTTCGGCACGACCGAACGCGGTGATGCGTTCGAGCTACGGCTATCGGCGCCAGTCGACGGCAATCGGCTCTACGGCGTGTTGCTCGGCCGCGGCGATCACCGCACGCGCACCGAGCATCGCGCGCCGCCACCTCCGATCGCAGTCGGCGACATCGTCAGCATCGGCGCCTTGCACGCGAAGGTGGTCGCTGCCGCAGGCCGCCGCGTCGAGCTGATCGCGCGCGAGTCGGGCGATGCGCTGTGGCAAGCGCTCTACGCGAGCGGCAAGCCGGTGCAGTACGCACACCGTCCCGAGTTGCTGCCGCTCTATGCAGTGCAGACCGCCTATGCGAGCAGGCCGTGGGCGGCCGAGATGCCGTCGGCGGGCCGCCCGCTGACGTGGGACGTGTTGCTCGCGATGAGGCGCGCTGGCGTCCAGATCGCGACGCTGACCCACGCCGCCGGCCTATCGTCGACGGGCGATGACGCGCTCGATCGGGCGCTGCCCTGGCCCGAGCGCTACGAGAT
>DASUFX010000307.1:0-9410 GCA_036274355.1 Kofleriaceae bacterium
ATCGCGACGCCGCTGTCGGGCTGGTGGATCGATCGGATCGGTGCCCGGCGCGGGCTCGTCGCGTCGGTCCTGCTGTGGACCGCCGTTGCCGCGCTGCACGCACTCATTCCCGGCTTCTGGGTGTTGTTCGCGCTGCGCATCGCGCTCGGCATCGCCGAAGGACCGAGCTTTCCGGGCGCCGCGCAGACGGTGCAACGAATCCTGCCGCCCGCCGATCGCGCGCGCGGCTTTGGCGTGTTGTTCACCGGCTCGTCGATCGGCGGCATGCTCGCGCCGCCGATCGCGAGCGCGCTGTTCGCTGCGCATGGCTGGCGGGTCGCGTTCTTGACCAGCGCGCTGATCGGCCTCGTGTGGCTGCCGGTGTGGCTGTTCTGGACGCGGCAGCGTAGGGTGGCGGAGCAGCTCGATACCGCCGCGCAACCGAAGGAAGCGATCCCACGGCCGCCGCTGCGCGAGCTGATTCGCAATCCCGAGCTGCATCGCGGCCTGTTCGCGATCTTTGCAGTCGCGCCGGTGTTCGGCGTCGCGTTGTCGTGGGGTGCGATCTATTTGACGTCGACGTGGAAGGTCTCGCAGGCCGGCGTCGGCGAGTACCTCTGGCTGCCGCCGCTCATCTTCGACGGTGCCGCGATCCTGTTCGGTCACCTCGCATCGCAACAGCATCGGCCGCACGGCGAGCCGCCGCGCATGCTGTTCGCGATCGGCATGCTGCTCGCGACGACGCTCGTCGCGTTGCCATGGATGCAGGGCGCATGGCCGGCTGTGTACTTGCTCGGCATCGCGATGGCCGGCGGTGGCATCGTCTACACGCTCGCAACCGCGGACATGCTGCAGCGCATGCCGCCGAGCAGCGTGTCGTTCGCGGCGGGCACGATGGCCGGTGCGCAGTCGCTCGCGCTCGTCATCGTCAATCCGTTGATCGGCCTCGCGTACGACTACTACAGGAACTTCGATGTCGTCGCGATCGCGATCGGACTGTGGTCGGTGCCTGGCTGCCTCGTGTGGCTGTTGTGGCGCCCGCGACTCGAGCGCTAGAAGCGGACCAGGCTTACGGAGGAGGGCAGTTACCGTCGCTGTCTTTTTCGTTGGCCGAACAATCGCACTTGCCGTTGCGACAGATCCACAGGTTCTTGGGGCACACGTTGCCGCACGCGCCGCAGTTGTAGCGGTCGTCTTGCAGCGGCACACAGTTGCCATTGCAGCGCGTCCAGTGCGACGCCGGGCACGGCTCCTCTCCTCCCTTGCTCGCAGTCGCCTTGCCACCGCCACCACCGCCCGTCTTGCGCGGCTTCACCTGCTTCGCGGTCAGCCTCGGCGACACGTCGCCATCGTTGTAGTTCACGCGGTACGTGCCGTCGTCGTTGATCTTGCCGATCTTGCCGGGGTACCAATCGCCGTCGGTCCACTGACCCATGACCGGGTCACCGACCTTGAAGCCCTCGGCGACGGCGGAGCCACTGCCGGCCGCAGGCGCCGCTCCAGCTTCGGCCGCCGATCCGGTCGGAGCCGCCGCAGCGCTACCGGCCGGTGCGGTTGCACTTCCCGCCGGCGCGGCTGCGCTTCCCGCCGCCGCACTTCCTTGCGCGCTTCCCGCCGCGGCGCCGCCGTTGTCCTTCGCCTTGCTGCAAGCAACTGCCGAAACGATCACCAGTGTCACCCACCACGCACGCTTTGCCATGCGCCACGATATCACTGGTATGACTGTCGCGTGCCGTACGCCCGCGACCTCTATTACAGAGACCTCGGCGCGGGGGGGCCACCGATCGTTGCGCTGCATGGCGGCTGGGGCTACGAGTTCTATCCGTTCGACGACGCGATCGCCGGCATCGCGCGGCGCTTCGTGATTCCGGATCGCAGCGGGTACGGCAAGTCGCCACCGCGCACGTCGCTACCACCGCGCTTTCACCAGCTCTATGCCGACGAGACCACCGCGCTACTCGACGCGCTCGCGATCGATCGCTGCGTGCTGTGGGGCCATAGCGATGGCGCAGTCATCGCCGCGAACCTCGCGATCCGCGATCCTGCTCGCTACGCGGGCATCGTGGTCGAAGCGATCCATCTCGATCGCGAGAAGCCACGCTCGCGCCAGTTCTTCGAGACGATGGCGCGCGATCCGGACAAGTTCGGCGCTGGCGTGACCAAGAAATTCGCCGCCGAGCACGGCGAGAGCTGGCGGACGATCATCCGCGCTGATGGCGAGGCGTGGCTGCACATCGCTGCGCACCCCGACGACGATCTCTACGACAATCGCCTGCACGAGCTCGCCGTCCCGATGCTCGTGCTGCACGGCGCCGACGATCCACGCACCGAGCCGGGCGAGCTCGACCGCATCCGCCGCGACGTGCCACATGCCGAGATCCACATGCTTCCCGGCGCCGGTCACAGCCCCCATAGCGAGCGCGGCTCGGCGGCCACGTGCACGGCGATCGTCGCACGCTGGCTCGACGTGCTAGGTATGGCGTGATGCGCCTCGCGCACTGCTCGGACCTTCATCTGTTGTCGCACGATGGTGCGCGCTGGCTCGATCTCGCAAACAAGCGCTGGATCGGCGCGATGAATTTGCTCTCGAACCGCAGCCGCCACTATCACGTCGACGCGTTCGACCACATGGTCGACGACATGAACGCGCAAGGCATCGAGCACGTGCTGTGCACCGGCGATGTCACGAACCTCGCGCTCGAGCAGGAGTTCAAGTTCGCGCGCGGCAAGTTCGACCGGCTCGCCGGGGGCCCCGACCACGTCACCGTCATTCCGGGTAATCACGACGCGTACGTCGCCGAGGGCATCGCGCACTTCGCGACCGTGTTCGACGAGTACCACCGCGCCGACACCGACTGGCAGTGGACCGACGCAGACCGCGACGTCGACGATCCCGACGACGATCTGCGATGGCCGATCGTTCGCGTGCGCGGCGAGCTCGCGCTGATCGGCGTGTCGACGTCCCGCGCGACGCCGTGGTTCACCGCGTACGGCCGGATCGGCGCAGGGCAACTCGCGCGTCTTCGCAAGGCGCTTTCCGATCCGCGGCTCGCGAACCGCGCACGGCTCGTCGCGATTCATCATCCACCCGCCGGCAAACGTGCCGCGAACAAGATCCGCGGCCTTCGCGATCACACGTCGTTCGCGCAGGTGATCGCCGAGGTCGGAGCCGATCTGATCGTCCACGGTCACGAGCACCAGGACCTCACCGATCAGCTCCTCGGACCGGCTGGACCAATTCCGGTGCGCGGCATCGCCTCCGGCACCTACCACCATAACAAGCCCGATCGAATCAGCCGGTACAGAGTCTTCGAGATCGCGGGCGGCAAGTTCGTGAGCGATTACGTAAGAGTCTGGAATCGGGACAGTGGCGTTTTTGAGGCACACCCCGGCAGCCCTCAGCAATCTAACTATGTAAGTTGACAACGGTTTGAGGCATGAGATACCTCACGCAAAGTGACGGACGATCTCAAAGACCCCGCGTCGATCGAAGCCGCCGACAAGAAGTACGTGATGCGTCCCTGGACGCATCCAGCCGGCGAACCCGTGATCGTTGCCAAGGCCAAGGGCTGCACGATCACTGACGTTCACGGCAAGGAGTATCTGGACCTGACGGCCGGCTACTTCGTCAATGCCGCGGGTCACTGTCACGAACGGATCAAAGAAGCCGCGACCAAGCAGCTCGGCGAAGTGCTGCAGGTCTCCGGCAAGCACGGCACGGTCGCCGCGGTACGGCTGGCGAAGAAGGTCGTCGAGCTCGCGCCAAAGTCGATCGCGAAGGTGTTCTTCACGACGGGTGGCTCCGAGGCGAACGAGAATGCGCTCCGCGCCGCTCGCCAATTCACGAAGAAGACCGACGTCGCGTATCTCGAGAACGGCTACCACGGCCTCACGCTCGGCGCGCTCGAGGTGACGGCGAGCAAGCAGTATCGCGAGAGCGCCGGCAAGCCACTCGGCCCCGAGAACTACGCGATCCCGTCGGCGTACTGCTATCGCTGCAAGTACGGCCCGCACAAGGAATGCAACGTCCAGTGCCTCGACGGCGTCGACAAGATGCTCGACGCGCGGCCGACCGCCGCGATCATCGCCGAGCCGATCCAAGCGGTCGGTGGTCTCGCGCCGCCACAGAAGTGGTGGGAGCGCCTCGACGAGATGCGCAAGGCGCGCGGCATTCTGCTCATCGCCGACGAAGTGCAGACCGGCCTCGGTCGCACCGGCAAGATGTTCGCCGTCGAGCACTACGGGCTTCAGCCCGAGATCATGACGGCAGGCAAGGGCCTGTCTGGCGGCGTCGGCTCGCTCGCTGCGATGTGCGCGAACGACGAGATCAGCAAGCTGTACTTCGGCGGCACGACGCCGACGTCGGGCGGCAACGCGGTCTCCGCGGCAGCTGGCCTCGAGCTCATCAGCATCTTGCAGGACGAAAAACTCGTCGAGAACGCGGCCAACATCGGCCGGTACTTCACCGAGGCGGCGTGGGCGCTCAAGGATCCATGGATCGGAGATGTTCGCTTCACGGGGCTCCTCGGTGGCATCGAGCTCGTGAAGGATCGCGAGTCGCGCGAAGTTCTGCCGAAGCCCGATGTCGGCAAGGTCAAAGACGGTCTGCACGCCGCGGGCATGCTGATCACCGTCTCGGGCATGTATGGCAACGTGCTGCGCCTACAGCCGCCGTTGTCGTTTACGACCGCAATGGTCGACCAGTTCATTGGCGCGCTGCGCAAGGTACTTACCGCAGTTCGGGGCAGCTGATCCCCAGGGCCAAGCCCCCCGTATTCGGATAGAGTCCGTACCCGCAGATGCCAAACCTGTTCGCCTTTCGCAAAAACCTCGATCGGGTGCTCCATCCGCTCGTGTCTGCGCTGGCCAGGTTGCCGCTCCACGCGAACACGTGGACGATGTTCGGCGCGCTGCTCGGCCTGATCGGCGGCGTGTTGTTCTTCTACGCGCACTGGTGGTCGGGCTTCGTGCTGCTCATCGTGCGCGGTCTCGTCGATCACATCGATGGCTTCAAGGCTCGCAACTTCAACCAGCGCAGCACATTCGGCGCGGTGATGGACGACGTCTGCGATCGCTGGGTGCTCGGCATCATGTACGCCGGCGGGTGCCTCAACCTGTCGTTCGACTACCCGCACGTCTTGATCGTGCTCGGCTTCGGCATCACGGGCGCGCTGACGAACGTCATCATCAAGCTGTCGATCTACGCGGAGAGCCAGCAAGACATCTGGCGCGAGAAGGGCAAGATCGGTCACCCGGTCGACGTCGTCGGCTTGTTCGGCTCCGCCGAGTTCCTCATCTACTACGGCACCGGCGTGTTCTTCACCGCGCTGCTCAACGATCCGCGTCCGTTGCTCGCAGGTTGCTGGGCCGTCGCGATCATGTCACACGTGTCACTGCTCCAGCGCGTACGCTTCGCGTGGAAGCGTTACCGCTTCGTCGATCCGGGCCTCGTGGTCGCCGACGACGATCAAGCAAAGGCTGGATAGATGTCGACTGCGACTGTTGCCGCCCCGGCTGCCCCCGGCGCCTCCGGCGTGACCATGCAGACCCCTCGCAAAGTCTCGCCGTTCAACCCGGCCAACGCGGTCACTGCGTCGCGTTTTTTGACGTTGCCGCCGCTCTACTGGGCGATCGAGAACGGTCACCACCAGTACGCGACGCTGTTCATTCTGATCTGCGGCCTCCTCGACAAGCTCGACGGGCTCGTCGCGAAGGTCTTCAACTGCCGGAGCGCGTTCGGCGAGCTGTTCGACGCGATCACCGATGGCATCTGCTACGGCTTCGGGCTCATCGTCGTCGCCGCGTTCGGCTGGGCGCCGTGGATTCCGGTCGCCGCGATCATCTTCCTCGGCGTCTCGAATACGCTGATGCGGTTTGTCTACGTCCGCCGCGCCGGCCGGGCTACGAACTACAAGTCCTACGCGATGGAGCGGCTCGTCGCGTACACGGGCTATCTGATCGGCTTTGCGACCGGCGGCATGGAAGTGAAGTTCTACTACTGGGCGTTCGTGCCGCTGATGGCCGTCATCATCGCCTACGACACCAAGCGCATGCTCATCGATCCGATTCCACCGGCGAGGCCCGCATGAACGAGCTGATGTCGCCGAACGCGTTCAAGTGGTTCTTGACGATCCTCACCGGCGGGCTCGCCGGCGTGTGGTTCTTCTACGACTCGTTCAACCTGATTCGCACGCGCAACCTCGATCGCAGCGACGCGATCGTGCGCGACAAACACTTCGGCTACGTGATCGGGATCCTGATCGGGATCATCGGTGTGGTCGGCTGTCTACGCTTCCACGGCGTCGTGTAGCGACAGCCGCTCGCCGTGCGCGAGGATGTGCACGCCGGCACGGTTGCGCTCGTTGACGATCTTTGCGAGCCGGCGCCGCGGCATCGACGGCAGCCCGAGCCGCAGGTGTAGCGTGCCCCAGTGCACCGGCACCATCGTGCGGGCGCCAAGTCGCTCGTAGATGTCGAGCGCGCAGTCGGGATCGATATGCACGCCTTGGTCGTGCAGGTGACGGCGCGCGCGGTAGTACCAAACGGGCAACATGCCGCCGATCGGTAGCAGCGTCGCATCGATCGTGAACTTCTTACCGATGTCGTCGAACACCGAGTGATCGGAGAAGTCGACGTCGCCGGCATGGTGGATGCGATGGCCGCCTTTGCCGACGACGTAACCGACACATTCGGGCCTATCGCCCTTACGCCAGCGCCCGTTGTCGTGGCGGGTCGCCACCGCTTCGATCTCGAGCCCGTCGATGTCGAGCTGATCGCCGGCGGTGACCTCGGTGACCTTCGCGAAGCCGAGGTCTTTGACGATGTCCATGCAGCCCATCGGTACGACCAGCTGCGTGTCGCGGTCGATCGCCTTGAGACTCCAGCGATTCAAGTGATCGACGTGGGAGTGAGTAATCAAGATGGCGTTGACGCGACCCGCGGCGCGGGCACGCCACGGCAACAGCGGGTCGAACACGACACGCGCCGCACCAAGCTCGGCAACCGCGGTCGCGTGACCGAGCCACGTGACACCGGGGCCCCCCGTAGGGAGTGCCCGTACCCC
Source organism: Kofleriaceae bacterium (assembly GCA_036274355.1). Taxonomy (GTDB): domain Bacteria; phylum Myxococcota_A; class Polyangia; order Haliangiales; family Haliangiaceae; genus JABFXX01. Next base: position 7,043 of record DASUFX010000307.1, read on the forward strand.
ATCATCCTTATGACGCGGTGTGCCCGAAACATTCGAATCTTCGGCGGAAGATCGCATGTTCGACGTGGCGGCCGTGGTCACGCTGCTGTATAGCACGGGACAGCCCGTGCTCCTGTTCCTGTTCCTAGGCGTCGCCGCAGGTGCGCTGACCGGTGTGCCGATCGGGCCAGTGAACGTCGCAGTGATCGACGCGTCGTACCGGCACACGATGAGACGCGCGATCGGAGTGGGACTCGGCGGCGCGATTGCTGACGCGTTCTACGCAGGACTCGGCATCATCGGTGTGACGCCCGTGATCGCAAAGTTTCCATCGGTGCCACCGATCCTCTACTCGGTCAGCGGCATCGTGTTGCTCGTCTACGGATTTTTGACCGCGCGTAGTCAGCCGGTCACGCCCGCGGTTCCGGAGGAACCGATCTCTGCATCGCAAGTCGACCTGAGGGCGAAGAAGGAGCTCGGCCAAGGGATGAAGGTCGGCGTCGCGCTCATCGTGCTGAACCCGGCGGCGATGGTGACGTGGGTCGTGATCATCGGCCAGCTGTTGCCCGACACCGAGACCAACTGGGAAGGGCTCGCGTGTGCGATCGGCGTGTTCGCCGGCAGCTTCGGGTGGTTCGCGCTCGTCGCGTACTTGACCCACAAGGGCAAGCACGTGCTCGGCGACAAGGCCGCGTGGATCCCGCGCGTCGTCGGCATCGCGCTCATGGGCTATGCGCTCTACTTGCTGTTCAAAGCAGTGAAAATAGTCCTCGCGTAGGTGGCAGATCCGATTGCCGCTTGACCGCGGTTCATCGTCGGTGTTCTCTACGCCGCACGGATGCGTACCCTCGGTTGGCTCGTGATGGTGACGGTGGCGGGTTGCGCCGGCGACGGGGGACCCGCATCGGTCGCGTTCGTCACGCCCGGCACGGGCACAGCGTTCACCCGTGATCACCTCGGCACGTCGGGTGCGCTGGTCGCGAACGTCGAGGTCGAGGTCGCGGTCGAGGGTGACGTTGCACGCGTCGCGATCGCGGTCGGTGATGGCACGCTCGGTTACGTTGCCGACAACAAGCTCGCCGCCGAGGTCGCCCAATCCGGTGCAGTGACGCTCACGGCGACCGCACTCGACGACACCGACATTCCGCTCGCGACTGCGACCGTCGACATCACGATCGACGATCCGATGGTCGCCGACTGCAAAGGCTGGCTCGATCTCTATCAGCTCCAGTACACGAGCGGCCCCGCGATGCAGGGCGTCGCCGATCCGGTGACGGTCACGCTGCCGCTCAACGGCGTCGCGTACCGCTACAGCGGCAACACCTCGCAGCGCAAGACGCTGTTCGGCGACTGCACGCTCATGAAGTCGCTCGCGCAGGCAGCGCCGATCGTGCGCAGCCACGACGTGCAGGAGATCATCGACATCGGCATCTACAACTATCGCTGCATCGATCAGACGATGACGCCACCGAACTGCTCGATGTCTCAACACGCGTATGCGAAGGCGATCGATCTCGCCGAGTTCGTCACCGGCGACGGCACGCATTACTCGGTGTTGAACGACTGGGTGATCGACTCGACCGGCACGACGTGCACCGCCACAACCGAGAACGACAAGGACGCGTGGCTACACCAGCTGATCTGCGAGCTCAAAGGCGCGCACACGTGGAACATCGTGCTGACGCCGAACTACAACGCCGATCACCGCAACCACTTCCACGTCGATATGACGAAAGACTCCGACTTCATCAAGCGCGCGCACGACGACAGCGCGCCGCTCGACTTCTAATCGAAGCGCTGGAACGGATCCTTCGGATCCTTCTTCTTCGGATCCTTCTTCTTCGCTGCTGGCTTCGCGACCGCGGCCTTTGGCTTCGGCGCGAGTGGAATCAGCACGCGCTGATCGTGATCGATCGCGAGCTCCTGCTTGACGCTGACGTACCCGGCGAGCGCCAGCGCGAGCTTCACCGTGCGCGGCTCGTAGAGCTTCACCTGGAGCGGCGTCACCCCACGCGGCTTGCCATCGATCGTGATCGCCGCACCGGGCGGCACGCTGTCGATTTGCAGCATGACGCCCGTAGGCGCGGGCGCCTCGACCGGTGGCGGTGGCGGCGTCGGCGCTGGCTCCTGCGCTGGCGCGGGCGCCGTAGCCGTGGCCGCTGGCGCCGGCGCAGGCGCCGGCTCGACGGGAACGGCGGCTGCCTCCTCCTGATGCGGGCGATGCTGGCGCTGCGAGAGCCACCAGGTGACGCCACCGGCGGTCGCGACGAATGCGACGCCGGCGATCAGGATCAGAGATGCGTGGCTCTTCTTGTGTGGCGCGGTGGTCGCGCTGTGCTCGGCCATTTGCGCGAGCTCGATGTTCTCGTCGACCTCGGCGACCGGCAGC
>DASUFX010000308.1:0-6673 GCA_036274355.1 Kofleriaceae bacterium
GCGAGGTTGCCTGCGCGTTCGACGCTCGCGAGTTGATACGCGAGCTTGGCCTGCACCGGAATCGCTCCCGTCGCGATGCGTGCGGCACGGGCGCTGGCCCGCGCGTTGCGCTCGGCGGTAGCGAGCATGTTCGTGAACGCCTTCTCGTGCTCGACGTGATTGACCTGGCGTGCGTCGTCGAGGCGGACGTCGAGCGAGTAGTACTTCGCGATCAGCTCGGCGGCGTGAAAGTACGCGAGCTCGCTGCCGGCAAGCGACATCAAACCCCACGCGAGCGATTTGTCGCCCCACTTGCTCCGCAGCTCCTTCGGCGTGCCGTCGAGCGAGCCGAGCTTCGACGTCATGATCGCGACGAGATAATCGGGTTCGAGGATCGCGACGCGCGTACGCGCATCGTCGACCGGGATGTGCTCGCTCTGCGCGAACGGCTCGACGAGTAGCGTGTCGAAGTAGTTCATGCCCGCCGCGCCCGCCGATTGAAACGACGTCGCGAGCCGCAGCACGTTCGGCACCGAGCACATGTAACTGATGTCGTTTGCGTTCGCGAACTCGAGCTGCTCGGTCGCGAGCGTCGTCTCCGCGGTTGTCTTCGCGACGTAGAGCACCGTCGGTCCGACTTGCGCGACGACGCTGTCCGCCGTCTTCTCCGAGCCGAGCGTCGCGGCCGGTGTGCCAGCGAGTGACTTGATGTACTGCTTCGTGCTCGTCAGCGCGAGTGACGCAAAGTCCTTGAACACCCAGCCGCGCAGCGCCGAACGGAACGCCGCCATCATCTGCAGGTGGCCGCCCATTGTCGGCGGGCGGAGCGTGCCGACCTTCGTGAGCGTGTCCTTCGTGAGCTGGTCGAGCTGATCGAGCTTGTCGAGCGATGCGACTGCGGCATCGAGTTTGTTCGCCTGCACGTTCGCGAGCACGTCGTAGATCTGGTTCGCACTCGTCGCGTAGACCGCCGCGGCCAGCATGCGCGCGTACGCGGCGGCGAGCTTGCCGTCCTTGTGCAGCTGCTCGGCCGCCTCGGCGTAGCGCTTCGCGTAGTCGCGCAAGTAAACGAGCAGGGCAGGCAACCGACCTGCGCTCTCGAGCTGCAGGATCGCACCCCACTCGGTCGCGAGACGCTGCTGCCAGACCTTGTACTTCGCGTCGAGCGCCTTGTCCGTCGACGCGTCGAGCGCCATGTCGCTCTCGTTGACCGCGATGGGCTCGGGCAGCGTCTTGCCGGTGAGCAGCTTGTACGCTTCGTGAACGTCTGCGATCTCGACGGCCTCGGCGCCGTGCTCCTTCGCGAGCGCGACGAGATCGACGGTCTCGCCGGTCTTCGCCGACGTCGCGTTGCGCATGCCGATCGGATAGCCGACGCGCTTCTTGCCCTTTTCGATCGCCGACAGGAGCTTCTCCGGAATCCCGTCAACGGGGCCGAACGTTCCGTCGGGGTTGATGATGCCGGTCATCGTCACGGTTGGATCGACCGTCGCGCCCGTCATCGCGGCGAGAAAGCCCGCGGCCATCAGGCCCGATGCCGATGCGCCATCGATGTAGCCGCCGCTCGTGGCCGAGAACGTGAAGTCGGTGAGGTCTTTGTTGAGCGTCGTCGCGGCGACAAACGCGCTCACCCAGACGCCCGCGCGCCACTGCGGTCCCGTGCCGCCGGCGAACTCTTCGAAGATGCCGACCTGCACCGAGCCGTCGCTGTTCGGCGCGGTCGCGAGCTTCACCGGTGACATACCGCCGGTGACGTTCTTCGGATTGCTCATGTTGACGAACATCGCGTCGACGACGGTCTTGCCCTGCGCGACCGGCAGCGGAACGATTGTCGAGCCGTCCTTCACGTCGGTACCGAGGATGACGGCGCGGTTCGGCATCTTCGCGTCGGCCTTGATGCCGAGTGGCCCGTACGTCTTCACCTCGAGCGGTGGCTCGTTTTTCGACGACGGACGTTGCGGCCCACCGCACGACAGCACGAGACATGCAGCGACGAGCGCGCGGCGCTTCCTCATCCGGGGAGACTAACTCACCGAGCGCGCGGATGCTTGCGCGCTTGCTCCAGCACGCGAGCGCGGCTGACGTGTGTGTAAATCTCTGTCGTCGATATATCGGCGTGGCCGAGCATCGCCTGGACCGCGCGCAGGTCGGCGCCGCGCTCGACGAGGTGAGTCGCGAACGAGTGACGCAACTTGTGCGGCGAGATGTCTCCGGCCGGGAGCCGCACGCCGGCGCGGCGCGCGTAATTGCGCAACGACTTCCAGAATCCCTGACGCGTCATCGGCCGGCCGCGCTCGGTGAGGAACAGCGCACGCTCGGCGGGGTCGCGGACAAATCGCGGCCGATCGTGCTCGAGGTACTGCGCGATCTTGTCGCGCGCGGCGCTGCCGACCGGCACGAGTCGCGTCTTGTTGCCCTTGCCGGTGATGCGCACGAAGCCGTGATTGAGGTTGATGTCGGCGAGCGCGATGTGGACGAGCTCGGAGACACGCAGGCCCGATGCGTATGCGAGCTCGATCATCGCGGCGTCGCGGCGACCGCGCGGCGTGTCTTTGGGCTGCGCGATCAACCTGGCGACGGCGTCTTCACCCAGCACGCCGGGCAGGCGGCGTGCCGTACGCGGCGTGTCGATCAGTGCGGTCGGATCGGCTTCGAGCCAGCGCTCACCGACGAGGTGGCGGAACAACCCGCGCATCGCGACGAGCGCGCGGGCACGGCTGCGCGGTGCGAGCTTGTTCTCGGCAAGCTCGATCAGATGATCAGTGATGTCTCCGGCGCTCACGTCGTCGACATCCTCGCGGCCGCGCGCGGTCAGGAATTGGCTGAGCTTGGCCAGATCGCGGCCGTAGCCGTCGAGCGTGTGCGCGGACAGCCCGCGCTCGACCTTCAGGTGATCGAGGAACATATCGACGGCCTCGTCGAGCCGGAGCCGGCGCGCCATCCCCCGATTGGACGGTGATCCGTGAGATCGCGCAATAATTTGCACGCTTGCAGTCCGCCTCGGGCGCGGCCATATTCCAGCTTCGAGCACGCGACATGAACCTGTCCCCCGAAGACATCCGACAAATCGTGATCCGGGTGTTCGTGCTCGTGGTGTCCGTGTGCTTCCACGAGTTTGGTCACGCGTACATGGCCGACCGGCTCGGTGACGACACGCCGCGGCGTCAGGGTCGCGTGACGCTGAACCCGCTCGCGCACGCTGATCCGATCGGTACGCTGCTGCTCCCGATCGTCGGCGCGATTTACGCAGCCGGTGGCCACAGCATCGGTGGCTTCGGCTGGGGACGGCCGGTGCAATGGCAGCCGTCGCGCGTCGCCCGCAAGTGGAAGATGAGCACGGCGAGGATCCTCGTCGCGGTCGCCGGGCCGTCGATGAACGTCGTGCTGGCCGTGCTGGTTGCTGGCATCCAGTCGGTCCTGATCAGCCAAGGCGTGATCGATCCATTCGGTCGAGCCAGCCAGATCATGTTCATCGCCGTCGGCACGAACTTCATCCTGTTCTTCTTCAACCTCGTGCCTGCGCCGCCGCTCGACGGTGGTCACGTCGCCGAGGGCTTCATGCCGTACAAGCACCGCTCGACGTTCGAGCAGTACGCGAGGTTCGGCCCGTTCATCGTGCTCGCGATCGCGATGATCTCGCCCCTCGCGCAGATTTTCGTCATCCCAGCGAAGTTCGTCGCCTCAAAGTTGTATTTGTTGATGGGCCAAGACCTGTTGGCCATGCTGATGAACTCCTGATGGACGCTGGCTATCAAGTAAACCTCGACGTCTTCGAGGGTCCGCTCGATCTGTTGCTTCACCTGGTGAAGAAGCACGAGCTGTCGATCCTCGACATCCCGATCGCGTTCGTCACCGAGAAGTACCTCGAGTATCTCGATGCCATGGCTGGCCTCGACATCGACGTCGCGGGCGAGTACTTGCTGATGGCCGCGACGCTCTGCCACATCAAGTCGCGCGAGCTGTTGCCGTCATCCGAGCCGCTCGACGAAGAAGGCGAAGCGGTCGAGGGCGAAGAGGTCGAGGTCGATCCGCGCGGGGATCTGATCAAGCGCTTGCTCGAGTACCAGAAGTACAAGGAAGCGGCGGACAAGCTCGGCCAGCGGCCGGTCGTCGGTCGCAACGTGTGGGGACGCGGCACGCCGACCGAGGATGCGGTGAGCGAAGGCGTCGACGCCGAGGCGATCGCGCCGCTCGCGCCGTTCCCGGTGCACAAGCTGATCGAAGCGTTCGATCGCGTGATGCAGCAGGCCAAGATCAAGGTCGCGCACAACGTGATGATCGACCGTCTGTCGGTCAGCCAACGGATCTCGGAGCTGACCGATCGCCTCGAGACCGAGGGCCGGTTCGCGTTTTCGTCGATGTTCTCGTTCTTGCGCGATGGCGTGGAGCGGACGCTCGAAGAGGTCCGCCACGAAGCGGTGGTGACCTTCCTCGCCCTGCTCGAGATGGCCAAGCTGCGCCTGGTCGCGCTCAGCCAGCACGAGGACGAGGAGATCTTCATCCAGCGCGCGGCGGACGATCTCCGCGCCCGGATGGAGCAAACCGTCGCCCGCAGCGACGACTATCGGTAGTGTCAGCGCCTCGTGCTATGAGGGGCTAGCCGCGGAGCTTTCGCCCGCGTCGCCGAGGTGTTGTGAGCCGAAAGCGCAAGAAACAGCGAGCCAATCGAGCGGTTCCCGAGGAAATCCTCGCGGAGGGCAGTGGTCCGATCCAAGATGCCGATTCGCTTGCGGAAGCCGCGAGCGCGGCACTCGCGGCCGATGGTGACGAAGAGGTCGTTTTCGAGGCTGCCGACGCCGTTGAAGCATCGTCGGCGGAGGCGACCGAAGCACCGTCGGCGGAGGCGGCGGAGCCGGCGGAGGACGATTCCGGCAAGACCAAGGGCAAGTCGAAGTCGAAGGGCAGGCGGGGCAAGCGGCTCGAGGTGACCAGCGACGAACCGATGATCGAGCAGGTCGCCACGGAAGCGGCTGACGAGGCGGTGATCGAGGCGGCGGCGCTCGAAGCAGCCGTCGAAGCGGACGTGCTCGACTCGGAGGTTGGCCCCGAGATCGAAGAGGCCGAGGTCGCGGCCGAGCAGGCGGCGCAGGCGGACGAGCAGGTGCTCGAGGACGCCGTGATGCGCGCGGAAGCCGAGGCGGAGCTAGGTGCTGCCGAGCCAGAGGCCGAAGCAGGCGAAGAAGATGTCGAGCTGGGCGCGGCGCTGCCGACGACGGCCGGCACCATGGACGACCTCCAGCTGAAGCACCTCGTCGAGGCGCTGATCTTCGCGGCGGACAAGCCGGTGACGATGCAGCGGCTGCGTCAGCTCACCCGCGTGTCGGACGTGAAGCGGCTCGAGCAGGCGCTCGCCACGCTCGCGACCGATTTCGCCGATCGCGGCATCGCGCTGCAGCAAGTGTCGGGCGGCTATCAGTTCCGTACAAACACGCAGTACTCGACGTGGGTGCAGCAGCTGATCGCGGGTCGGCCCGTGCGGCTGTCGCGCGCGCAGCTCGAGACGCTCGCGATCGTCGCGTATCGGCAGCCGATCACGCGGCCCGAGGTCGACGAGATCCGCGGCGTGGATTCGTCGGCGACGCTGCGCTTGCTGATGGATCGAGCGCTGATTCGCATCCTCGGCAAGAAGGAAGATGTCGGTCGCCCGATCCTCTACGGCACGACGAAGGAGTTCTTGGACTTCTTCAGCCTCGGTGATCTGCGCGAGCTACCGACCTTGCGCGAGTACAGCGAGCTGACCGCAGAGAGCCGCCAGGTAGTGAGCGATCGGCTCGGCCTGGATGCAGAGCCACCGAGCGTGGACGGTGTGTCGGAAGATGGCGAGCTCGCCGAACCCGACGACGCGAACGTCGTTGTCGCGCAAGAGATGAGCGTCGACGACATGGTTCGCGAGTTCGCGACCAGCGATGTCGATGCGCCGAGCTCGACCGACGACGTTGCGCTCGGTGCGACAGATGTCGCGAGCGACGAGCTCGAGATGACGGGCGCTGATGTCGCGAGCGACGAGCTCGATATGGCCGGCACTGATGTCGCCAGCATCGAGCTCGATATGGCCGGCACTGATGTCGCGAGCGACGAGCTCGACATGACGGGCGCTGGTTCCGCAAGCGACGAGCTCGACATGGCCGGCACTGATGTCGCCAGCATCGAGCTCGATATGGCCGGCACTGATGTCGCGAGCGACGAGCTCGACATGACGGGCGCTGATGCCGCGAGCGACGAGCTCGATGTGGCCGGCGCTGAAGCGGACGTGGCTGGCGAAGAAGGCTCCAGCGCGTCGGATATCGCGGGCGACGCGGATGTTTCGGGCGAGGCGGATGTCGCAAGTGATGTGCTCGAAGCCGCTCCGAGCGACGCGGATGCTGCGAGCGAAGTGCTCGAAGCCGCCGCAAGCGACGCGGATGCTGCGAGCGATGTCGTTGAAGCTCCAGCCGCGGCGGACGTCGCGGCTAATGACGTCGCTGGCGCGCAGGCGGATATCGCAGGCGATGCAGACTCGAGCGCCGCGAGCCTCGCGGGCGATGCGGACGTCGCGGGCGATGCGGACGTCGCGGGCAATGCGGACGTCGCGGGCAATGCGGACGGCGCGGGCGATTCGCTCGACGCCGCTGCGGATGCGCTCGTTGCCGCTGCGGACGACGCTGCTGCCGACGAAGCTGCCGCGGGACAAGCCGCGATGGACGAAGCCGTGGCC
>DASUFX010000309.1:0-6929 GCA_036274355.1 Kofleriaceae bacterium
ATAACCCGCAGACGATCACGATCACATCGGACGCGTACCTGGGCAGCCCGCAGGCCGTCGAAGTGCGCTGCAAGATCGCAGATACGACGTTGCAGATCATGCCGACGATGTTCGACTTCGGTGAAGTCCGCGTCGCTGCGACTGCACCGTCGATCCCGATCACGCTGACGAATCCGGCGAGCTCGGCCGGCGCCGCAATGATCACCGCGTTCGATCTGCGCCTCCACAAGAACGGGCTGACGCTGACGAAGCCGGCCGTACCGTTCTCGATCGCCGCCGGCACGGTCGCAAACGCATCGCTCTCGGTCTCGACCACGGAGGACACCGATCTCACTGGCGAGTATCTCGACATCACCGTCGACGGCTCGACGCTGAGCTTCCCGGTCACCGGCAAGGTCGTGCACCCCCACGCATACGTGACGCCGACGAACATGCTCGATCTCGGCACCGCCTGCGTCGGTACGCAGATCAGCGGCGACGTCGTGATGACGAACGATGGCACCGCGACGCTGTTCGTGATGCCGCCCGTGATGACGCCGAGCTTCGTCGCGGCCGCACCGGCCACGCCCGGCCCGTTGCCGCCGGGCATGTCGCGCACGGCGACCGTCACGCCGGCGATGAGCGCGATGGGACCGATCGAAGGCACGCTGTCGTGGACCGAGGACACGCCGATGACGCACGAGGTCGGCGTGAAGCTCGACTACGTCGCGACCGGCACGGCGCTGTCGCCGCGCGGCCTCGACTTCGGCATCGTGCCCGTCGACGACGATCCGCTCACCGAGTACACCCAGCACCTCACGCTGCAGAACTGTGATCAGGCGCCGACCTCGATCAAGATCGAGTCGCTGAAGACGAAGGCCGGCACGCTCGGCGCCTGGCACCTCGTGCCGAATGTCGGCTACACGAAGCAGCTCGGCGCGAAAGAGACGCAAGCGGTCCAGGTGACGTTCGACCCGCCGGCGCGCGGCAAGTACGAAGCGGATATGACGGTGCAGACGTCGAGCGGCAAGCAGGTCGTGCACCTGATCGGCGACGCGACCGGCCGCGACTTCGACAACACCAGCTTCTACGCGTGCGCGTGCAACGGACCCGGCGCGCCGTCACGCGGGTGGCCGATCGTGCTCGCGGTCGCCATCGTTATCGTCCGCCGCCGCCGCCCCGGACCTTCTTCACCTCGGTGAAGAACAGATCCACTTCGTCCGGCTTCGTGTAGAAGTGCGGCGCGATCCGAATGCCGGCGCTCGGCCGGTGATCGCAGAAGAACTTGCGGCGATTGAGCTCGCGGCACACGTCCGCGGAGCCGACGAAGTCGAACACGACCGAACCGCCGCGGACCTCTGCCGGCCGCGGGCTGTTGAGCTTGAGGCCGAGCTCGTCGACCCAATCGATGCATTTCTGGGTCATCACGAGGCTCTTCTCGCGGATCTTGCGCACGCCGATCTCGCCAATGATCGACTGCCCTGCGCGCGACTGATACAGCGCCGCCACCGCTGGCGTGCCGCCCATGTAGCGCCACACATTGTCGGCGTACGACTGCTCCGGCATCGTGAACGCGAACGGCGACTCGTTGCCGAACCAACCAGTGACGCGCGGCGCGAACTGCTCGATCAGATCCTTGCGCACGTAGAGCCATGCCGCGCCGGGACCGCCGCACACGTACTTGACCGAGCCGCCGCACGCGAACGACACGCCGAGATCGACGACATCGATCGGCAGCGTGCCGATCGACTGGTACGCGTCGAGGATCACGTGCGCGCCGACTTCCTTCGCGCGCGCGACGATCTTCTTGACGTCCTGGATCTGCGCCGTCGCGAACACGACGTGCTGCAGCGGCACGAGCAGCGTGCGCTCGTCGATCGCGGCGCAGATCGCGTCCGCATCCATCGTGCCGTCCTTCGCTGGCACAACGACGCACTCGGCGCCGCGCCGCTTCTCCGCCTGCCAGACATACGAGACCGTCGGGAACATCAGCGACTCGTAGACGACCTTGTTGCGCGGGGCCGTGAACTCGAAGCACGACGCGAGTGTCGCCATGATCTGCGACACGTTGTGGTGCATGATCACGGTGCCGTCGGGCGCCGAGATGATCTTCGCGATGCGCGCAGCGGCGCGATCGACCTCGGGCAACCAGTCGCTCCACGCGGTGATCGACTTGGTGCGCCATAGCTCGAAGAATTCGCCGAGGTCCTCTTTGGTCTGGGCGGGAACGCAGCCGAGCGAGTGCGAGATGAAGTGGACGCACTCTTCGAGCGCCGGAAAGTGCTTGCGGTACTCGACTAGGCTCTCGGCGACGGGATCGGCCATGCGCAGTGGCTTATCATGAAGCGCGATGGTCGACGAGACGGTGAAGGATTGGATCACCCAACAGATGGCGCTGCTCATCAAGCGCACAGGGCTCGACAGCTACGTCGCAGCGCCGCTCGTCGAGCAAACCGATCAATGGTTTCCGGACGAATGGCATCCTGACGATGCGGGGGTCGCCCGGCTCGGCAAGCGCGTGTTCGAGCACGCGGGCCTGCCCGATGTCGAGATCGCGACCGAGCTGACGAAGAACACCGGGAGCAAAGGCATCGTCGCGACACACGTCGACGCGAAGGTCGTCCGCCTCGATGTCGACCCCGAGTTCCTCACCGATCCGCTCACGATCATCTCCCACCTGATTTCGCTCGCCGCCGTCGTGTTTCGCGTGCGCCACGAGCTCGAGGATCCAGATCACGACACCGAGCGGCGCCTCATCGATCTGACGACGATCTATCTCGGCTTCGGCATTCTCACCACGAACGCGGCGTATCGCTACCGTGCAAGCGGCGAGCTGCAAGGCAGCACCGCGATCACGCGGTGGTCGCACGACGTGCAAGGTTCGCTGCCCGCAGACGCGATGGCGTACGCACTCGCACAGCAGCTCGTCGCGCGCAATGCATCGCCCGCGGAGCTGCGCAACGTGAAGCGTCAGCTCGAGACGAATCAGGCCGAGGTGTTCGAGACCACGTGTCGTCAGCTCAAGACCGACTACGTCGTGCTCGCGCTCGATCTGCCGGCACGCAACAAGTGGCCTGCGCCGCGGCAACCACCTGCCCCGCCGACGAGCACGGCGCTGCGGCTGTGGAAGAAGCCCGCGTCGAATCTGCCGGTCGCGACGGTGAAGAGCACCGGCTACCTCGGCTTCAACAGCGGCCGCTCGGTGCTGCGCGTGCCACGCAATCGGCGCTGGGAAGCCGGCATGATCGGCTTGTTCGTCTCGATGGTGCCGACGATCGCGCTCGCCGTGAAAGGCTTCGGCGGTGCGGCGATGGGCGCGATGGCCGCCACATGGCTGCTCAGCGTGATGCTCGGCAACAAGTGGGTGCGCGAGACGTGCTCCGATCCGAAGTGCGAGATGAAGCTCGAGCGCGGCGTTCAAACGTGCCCGCGCTGCGGCGGAACGATCGCCGGCACCGTGCAGAAAGGCGAGAACCGCCTCGAAGCCGAGGAGCGGTTGCAGCTCAATCAAGGTGACTACGACATGGACGTCGGCGATCCCGCCGAAAGCGGCACCGCGTTGCCCAGCGCGCGTGTCGAACGCGAGCGCGCGACCAGCGAAGGCAGCACGAGTACGATCGTCTAGCCGCCGTAGGAGAGCGCGGCGTCGCCCACCGGAATCCCCGCGTCGGGCTGCGCTGTCGGTGCGACCGGCGCGATCGGCGCGACCGGCGCCACTGGCGCGACAGGAGCCATGATACCGGCGTCGAGCGGAAGTCCGGGCGGCTCGTCTGCGTTCTGCGGCGCGACGATGACGTCGCCCTCGTCATCGTTCGTCAGCTCGTGGGCGGATGTGTCAGCGAACATCGTGACGAGCCCGGTGATGCCGCCGAGCGCGACGCCGGCGATCGCCCCGATCGCGCCGCACGTCTTTACCTTCTCGACCGAGATCTCGCAGGCACCAAAGCCGATCGTGCCTGCAACGATGCCGACCGTGATCCCCGGATGCTTCTGCGCAAACCCGCAGCCACCGAGCACGAACAGCATCGCGAAGAGCGCTGCTCCGCGTTGTCGGCGAGACCTTCCGCTGACTTCCATCCTGTCGGCGGATCTACCACATTGCAGCGCCCGAACCGCTTCGGCGAAGATGAGGTCGTGCGCCGTCCGTACCTAAGTGAGTAGCCTCATGAAGTACGGAGCCTTGTTCGCAGTGCTTGCGCTGTCTGGACCCGCGTTCGCGCAGCCTGGTGCGCCGGAGCCAAACGCGTACTGGCCGCCGCCGGACCAGGCGCAGCAGCCGCAGCCGCAACCGCAGCAGAATGCAGCGACGCGCGCGACGTTCGTATCGAGCGGCGAGGAGAAATGGGATGTGTGGGTCGATCAGCAGCCCGCATGCGCGACGCCGTGCACGATCGGCGTGATGCCGCTGCAGTACATCGCGCTACGTACGCAGGAGCGCAATCCGATCCGGCTCGACGTTGGCTACTTGCCGCAGGGTGATCTGATGGTGAGCGCGAAGGGGCTGTCGAACGGGCTCTACTCGGGCGGCATCATCATGACGACATTCGCGGGCATGGGCGTGGCGACCGGCATCACGCTGACCGCCGTCGGTTGCTCGACCGATCACCCGACGCTGTGCCGCGCCGGAATCATCACAGCGATTCCAAGCGCGGTGGGCCTGTACCTCGGCATCTCCTGGATGCGTAAAGCGCTGCCGAAATGGAATGTCGAGCGCGCTCAGCCGTACGTTGCCGGCAGTAATGTGGGCGTCGCCGGCCGGTTCTGACCTGATATTGCGCCAGCTACCACAAAGTAATTGCTGGCCTAATCAGAATTTTGTTAGCACTCACCGGGAGGGGTTGCCAACGACCTGGAGCGTCGTTATAGGTGGCGACCAAGAACCCAATTTCTGGAGTGAGGCAATGAAGATCCGTCCGCTGCACGATCGAATTCTGGTCAAGCGTCTCGAAGAGGAGACCAAGACCTCTGGTGGTCTGTTCATTCCGGACTCGGCGAAGGAAAAGCCGATCCAAGCCAAGGTGATCGCCGTCGGCGCGGGTAAGCGCGACAAGGACGGCAAGATCATCGCGCTCGAGGTGAAGGCCGGCGACAAGGTGCTGTTCAGCAAGTACAGCGGCACCGAAGTGAAGATCGACGGCGAAGAGCACCTCATCATGCGCGAGGACGATCTCCTCGCGGTTCTCGACTAATCAACATCGCTCGCGCCATTGCGCGCGAGCTCACGCAACGAGGTTTTTCCAATGGCTGCCAAAGAAATCATTTTTTCGTCGAGCGCCCGCAGCGAGATCGCCAAGGGCCTCAACCTTCTCGCCAACGCGGTGAAGGTCACCCTCGGCCCGCGTGGCCGTAACGTTGTCATCGAGAAGTCGTGGGGCTCGCCCACGGTGACCAAGGACGGCGTCACGGTCGCGAAGGAAGTCGAAGTCGAGAACAAGTTCCAGAACATGGGCGCGCAGATGGTGAAGGAGGTCGCTTCCAAGACCTCTGACGTCGCTGGTGACGGCACGACCACCGCGACCGTGCTCGCGCAGGCGATCTACAACGAGGGCGCGAAGCTCGTCGCCGCCGGCCTGAACCCGATGGATCTCAAGCGCGGTATCGACGCGGCTGTCGCGTCGGTCGTCGAGCAGATCAAGTCGATGTCGACGCCCACCAAGGGCAAGGAAGACATCGCGCAGGTCGGCACGATCAGCGCGAACGGTGACACCGAGATCGGCGAGATGATCGCCGAGGCGATGAAGAAGGTCGGCAAGGAAGGCGTCATCACCGTCGAAGAGGCGAAGACGCTGCACAGCGAGCTCGACGTCGTCGAGGGTATGCAGTTCGACCGCGGCTACCTGTCGCCGTACTTCGTGACGGACAGCGAGCGCATGGAAGTCGTGCTCAACGACGTCTACATCCTCATCCACGAGAAGAAGATCTCGAACATGAAGGAGCTCCTGCCGGTTCTCGAGCAGGTGGCGAAGCAGGGCAAGCCGCTCCTCATCGTCGCGGAAGACGTCGATGGTGAAGCGCTCGCGACGCTCGTCGTCAACAAGCTCCGCGGCACGCTGCAGGTCTGCGCCGTCAAGGCGCCGGGCTTCGGCGACCGTCGCAAGGCGATGCTGCAGGACATCGCGGCGCTCACCGGTGGCGAAGCGGTCACCGAGGATCTCGGCCTCAAGCTCGAGAACCTGACGCTGCAGGACCTCGGCCGCGCGAAGAAGATCCAGGTCGACAAGGACAACACCACGGTCATCGAGGGCGCCGGTAAGAAGGACGCCATCGAGGCACGGGTGAAGACGATCCGTCGCGAGGTCGAGGAAACCACTAGCGACTACGATCGCGAGAAGCTCCAGGAGCGCCTCGCCAAGCTCGTCGGCGGCGTCGCGGTCATCCGCGTCGGCGCGGCGACCGAGGTCGAGATGAAGGAGAAGAAGGCGCGCGTCGAGGACGCGATGTACGCGACTCGCGCGGCTGTCGAAGAGGGCATTGTCCCCGGCGGCGGTGTTGCGCTCGTTCGCACCATCCCGGCGCTCGACAAGCTGACGTTCGACGACGACCGCCGCTACGGCGTCAACATCGTCCGCCGCGCACTCGAGGAGCCGCTGCGCCAGATCGCTGGCAACGCAGGCACCGACGGCTCGATCGTCGTCGCGAAGGTCAAAGAGGGCAAGGGCGCGTTCGGCTTCAACGCCGCGACGCTCCAGTATGAAGACCTCGTCAAGGCCGGCGTCATCGACCCGACCAAGGTCGTCCGCACGGCGCTGCAGAACGCCGCCTCGGTCGCGGGCCTCATGCTCACGACGGAGACGCTGATCGCCGAGAAGCCGAAGAAGGAAGAGAAGGCGGGCGGTGGCCACGAGGGTCACGGCCACGACTTCGATCACTGATTCGAATCTCGTTCCGTAAGTGAAGGGCCGGTCGCAAGACCGGCTCTTTGCGTTTTCGGGAATTCACGAAGGTTGAAC
>DASUFX010000310.1:0-2940 GCA_036274355.1 Kofleriaceae bacterium
GTCTTGCGGTAGTCGAGTGGCGCCGGCGGTCGCATCGCCTGCGCCGGTGGCATCCGCGCGATCCGCCGCACCGCCGAGAGCGCCCCGGTTACTGCCGCCGCGAGACCGATGCCGAGCGTCAGCGCCACGAGCATTGGAGCCACGTGGTGCACGCGGGTAGGGAAGCGATAGAAGTCCGCGTACAGGTTCGTCATCCACTGGCCCGTCTTCACGCCGGCGAGGACGCCGCCGATCGCGGAGATCGATACGATCAACGCGACGAGCCCGAGGTAGTGCAGCGCGACGCTGCGATTCGTGTAGCCGATTGCCTTGAGCACCGCGATCTGCGTGCGCTCGAGGAACACGAGCCGCGACACGACCACGTTGACGAGAAATGCTGCGACCGCGAGGAAGATCGCCGGGATGATCAGCGCGAGCGTGCGCAACACGCCGAGCTCGTTCGTGAGCGCGTAGTTCGACATCTGCTTGTCGCGCGCGACCGCGTGCAACCCGCCGTACCGCGCGAGCTCGCGATCGATGGCAGCGAGCGCCGCGGGGACGGACGCACCGGGTTCGAGCCGAGCCACCACGTCGTTGAACGCGCCTTCCATGCGGAACGCTGGAGCGACCGCGTCGCGCAGCATCCAGAGCACGACAAATCGCCGGTTGTCGGGTGCCAGCTCGCGTCCCGACATCGCAAGGACGTACTCGGGAGACAGCGTGATGCCGACGACAACGATCGACCGCAACCGGCCATTGATCACGACCGGCAGTCGATCGCCGGGTTGCAGCGCGTGCGCGGACGCGAATTGCTCGAGCACGACCGCTTCGTCGTCGCCGATCGGCAACCGGCCGGCACGCAAGTAGAGCTGGTTGAGCGGCGGTATACCGCTCTCTGGCAGCGACACGATCTTACCGGTGACCGGATCCGGCTCGCCGGCGAGCGGCACCATCACGTCCTCGGTGATGCGCGTGTGAACGATCGCGATGCCGGGTAGCTGCTCGAGCCGCGCACCGACCGATTCGGGCGCACGCTCGAGGTGAGCGAACACGTCGGCGAACCGGTACTGCTCGTAGTACGCGTCGCGTGCACCCAAGAGCGACTGCCACGTACTGCGCAGCATGATCATCGCCATGATTCCGCAGGCGAGGACGAGCGCGATCGTCGCCACCTGACCCTTCAGGCGCCAAAGGTCGCGTCGCAGCTTGCGATGCAGCGCGCTCACCAGCGCAGCTCCTCGGCGGACTTGCGGACCGCCGGCACTTCGATGCGCGCGATCTTGCCGTCCGCGAGCGTGACGACACGCTCTGCGATAGCCGCGATCGGTGCGTTGTGCGTGATGATCGCAGTCGTCGTGCCGAGCTCGCGATTGACGCGCTGGAGCGCGGCGAGAACCTTGATGCCGGTATCGAAGTCGAGCGCGCCGGTCGGTTCGTCGCACAGCAGCACGTCGGGACGCTTCGCGACCGCTCGTGCGACGGCAACGCGCTGCTGTTCGCCACCGGACAACTGCGCCGGAAAGTGATCGAGGCGATGGCCTAGCCCGACGAGCTCGAGAGCCTCGGCGGCGTCCATCGGATCGTCGGCGATATCGGTGACGAGCTCTACGTTCTCGCGCGCCGTCAGGCTCGGTAGCAAATTGTAGAACTGGAACACGAACCCGACGTGGCGCCGGCGATACTCGGTGAGCTCGGCATCATCAGCAGCCGTGAGATCGAAGCCGCGGTAGAGCACCTTGCCGGTGGTGCAGACATCGAGGCCGCCGATGATGTTGAGCAAGGTCGACTTGCCGCTGCCTGAGACACCCAGCAAGACCATCAGCTCGCCGTCGACGAGATCGAGGTCGACGCCGCGCAGCGCGATCACATCGATCTCACCCATCCGATAGCTCTTGGTCAGCCCGCGCGCGGAAATCACCAGTTCGCGGGAGTCAGCGATGCGCGGCGTCGCCATAACACTGGATGAGTGCAGCGTCTGTGCCCGCACATCGTGCACGTCTCAGCGATTCCCGCGAACGCGCTGCGGCACCCCTGCGGGCCCCCGCAAACGGTTCGCGAACGCGCAATCGCGTAGGATGCCCCTATGCGCCGTGTCGCCCTCGTGCTGGTTCTGAGCGGTTGTTTTCACGATGCAGCGAAGCCGACGACCTCGCGCGGCTTGGTGCCCGGGGTGCGCTTTGCGATCGCGGTCGGCAAGACCGTGCAGATCGTTCGCACGACCGACAACGGCCTCGTCGTCGAGCGCACGACACCGGTGCCCGACGCGGTCAGCCGCATCGTGTGGGTCGGTCCGGATCCCGCGGTGTGGATCGACATGACGGTCGGTGAGCAAGGGCCCGGCTTTCCGCCGTTCAATTACGACGAGGATCCGAAACCGCCCGGTGCTCACCAGAACGAGATGGGCCTCGTCACCGCGAGTGGCTACGTCAAGTTCAAGCCGATCGCCTGGCCGGCGGCGAAGCGCCCGGATGGTCAGTTCAGCGAGGACCTCAGCGAGGTCACCGAGCCGAATGCAGCGCTCGTCGCGAGCAAGGACGCGCTCTGGGAGAAGCGATGTCGCTGGTACGGCGGCCCCGACGGTGGTTGGTGCACGTACGAGTACGCGCGCCGATTTCCCGAGCCGACGGTGTTTGTCGCCGAGGTCGATGAGACTCGCGCGCTCGCGTTTCCCAAGATCCCACCGTCCGCGACGCTCGCGGTCGGCCACAAGACGCGGCCGCGTGACCCGAACAACACGGACGCGGACAGCTTCGAGAACAACCAGGAAGTGATGACGTGCAAGCGTGCAGGCGGCGAAGCGATCACGTATCCGCCTGCCGGCGCGCTCGATTACAACGTCCTCAAGGACATCGATTGGCTCTCGACCGAGCCGCCGATCTTCGTCAGCAGCGAAGAGATCCCGGACTACTCCGGCATGGGCCGAACGCCGCCGCCCAGCGAGAAGATCTGGGAGGGTTGCAC
>DASUFX010000311.1:0-16027 GCA_036274355.1 Kofleriaceae bacterium
AGCGCCTCGAGCGCTCCGCGATCCAACGCGTGCGCATCGCGCTGTCGAAGATCGATGCGAGCAAGCTCGGTGCGAGCGGCAAGCTCGACGGCGAGCTCGCGATCAGTGCGATCGATGCCGGCGGCAAGGTCGATGTCAAAGGCGTGGTCACCGACGTCGGCACGCTCGATTCGCAGCTCGCGCTCGCGCCAGGCCCGGGCGGTGAAATCGCGGCGCACGGCACACTTCAGCTCGGCGGCGTCGATCCGGTCGACGTCAACGCGACGCTCGCGCTGCCGATTCACCCGTTTGACCCGCGCGGCTGGAAGCAGCTCGGTCGCGCGACGCTACGCGAAGCAACTGTCGAGGCGAAGCGCATCGCATTCGATCCCGACCTGATGAAGCGGTTCGGGGTCGACAGCCCGTGGCGCGGCTGGGCGGCGGTCAACATCAAGGTCGGCCCGGAGGCCCGCACGAGCGAATTCGTCGTCGACGTCCACGAGCTGCGCGATGGTCCGCTCAAGAAACCGGTCGATCTGCACATCGCTGGCGGCAGCGACGCGAACGGCCCGCACATCACTGCCACCGCGAAGGCCGACAAGGTCGAAATCGCACTCGCCGGCAAGTCACCGCTGTCGGTCGAGGCGATGCTCGCCGGCAACGCACGCACCGCGCCGATCGAAGCGACGCTCACGGTGCCGAAGACCGCCGCGCGCGAGCTCGCGCTGCTCGTCGGTCGCGACGACGTGCTCGGGGGTCTGATTTCGGGCGAGGTCACCGTCGGCGGCACGATCGACAAACCGACCGCGCGCGCCGTGCTCGCCGTCGACAACCTCGCGGTCTCTGGCGGCGTGGCGGCCAAGCCACCGACGCTCGAGAAACTCGAGCTCGACGCCCGCTGGCTCGGTGTCGAACGTGGTTTCGAGCTCGAGGTCACCGGTCACGAGCCCGGCGGCCGTCTGCTCAAGATCAGCGCGCGAGGCAAGCCGAGTGAGCCCGAAGGCATCGTCGCGTCGATCGAAGCCGGCAACTTCGACATCGCGCCGTTCGTCGCGTTTGCGCCGCCGACGAGCATGGCGATTGGCACGCGCGGGCAGATCAGCGGCGTGCTGAAGCTCAAAGGTATCGATCCGAACACCGGCGACGTGAAGGGCCGGCTCGTCATCAGTAACGCACGCGTCCCGCTCGCGCCGGAGCTCGGCAACCTGAGGTCCGGCACCGTCGAAATCAGTGTGCTCAAGAAGGAGGTCGTCGCGTTGATCGACGGCAAGCTCGGCAGGGGCACGGTGAAAGGTAAAGCAACGGTGCGCCTGACCGGCAGCATGCCGACCGCCGCCGAGCTGAGCCTCACGCTGCGCAAGATCTCGCTCATCGGCGAGGTCCAACCGCAGATCGACGCCGACGTCAGCGGCTACCTCGTGCGCACGAAGACGAAGTGGACCGGAACGATCAAAGTCGCCAACGGCAACGTCTACGTGCCACCCGAGAGCGGCAACGAGCTACTCGTCACCGCCACACCCAGCGACATCGTGTTCATCGATGCGGCGCCGGTACTCGTCAAGCCGAAGCGCAGACCGCCGACGAAGCCCTGGCTGATCGCGACGATCGACATCGGCCGCACGAAGATCCTGGTCGACGATCAGAACTTTCGCTTCGAGGGCGCCGCGAGCGGCCAGCTGAAGCTCGAGCTCGGTGATGGCATCGGCCTCGATGGTTCGCTCTCGACCGAGCGCGGCAGAGTCGACGTGCTCGGTCGCGGCTATCAGCTCGACCACGGCATTATCGACTTCGACGGGACGCTCGATCCGCGGCTCGACATCCAGATGATGCACAGCTTCACGACGCTGGCGCTGACCGTCGAGATCGGCGGCCGCTCGAGCCAGCCCGATCTACGCCTGTCGAGCGACTCGGGCGCCTACAGCCAGGGCCAGCTGCTCGGGTTCCTCGCCGGTGGCACGCCGAGCGACGACCCGAGCCAGCAATCGAGCGATGCGCTCGCGAGCGGCAGCCTCACGCTGCTGTCATCGCGGCTCGGCCGCAAGCTCAACAGGGTGCCGTTCATCAAGTTCGACACGATCAACTACGAGGCGAAGACCGCGTCCTCGAGCCGCGCGATCAGGTTCGGCAAGCGCCTCGGCGAGCACACGTATCTCAACCTGCGCAAGCGCTTCGAGCCGCGGCTCGATGAAAACTCGCAGGAAGCGACGGTCGAGCACGAGCTGCGCAAGGACGTGCTGATCGAGGCGACCGGCGGCGAGCGCGGAGCCGGCGCCGACCTGTTGTGGCGCAAGCGCTGGTGATAACGTCGCTACGACGTGGTGGAAACCGTCCTCGATTACCTGCGTGAGCCGCTGGTGGACCTCGGCGGCACACACGTCACGACGCTGACGCTGTTCACCGCGCTCGTGATCGTGTTCGCCGCACGAATCATCGCCGCGATCGTCGGTCGCAGCATCGAGCGCGTACTCGAGGTGCGCAAGGTCGAGGCCGGCCTGCGTCACGCAGTCGGCAAGATGACGCGCTACACCGTGATCGTGCTCGGCGTGTTCGTCGCGCTCGGCACCGTCGGCGTCGATACCAGCGCGATCCTCGGAGCCGGCGCCGTGCTGCTCGTCGGCATTGGCTTCGGTCTCCAGAAGCTCGCCGAGAACTTCATCTCCGGTCTGCTCGTGTTGATCGAGCGGCCCGTTCGCAAAGGTGACTTCATCGATGCCGGCGGCGTGCTGGGCACCGTCGAGGACATCGGCCTGCGCGCGACACGCGTGATGTCGCGCGACGGCGTGACCGTCATCCTGCCGAACTCGGGGTTGATCTCGGGCACGGTGATCAACTACGGCCAACCGACGCCAGAGCGGCGCCTGCAGGTGGACATCGGCGTCGCGTACGGCACTGATCTCGACCTCGCGGTGCGCGTGCTGAAGGAGATCGCAACCGCCGAACCGATGGTGCTCGAGAACCCGGCGCCCGAAGTGCGCCACTACGGGTTTGGCGACAGCTCGATCCAGCTCGCGCTGATCGTCTGGATCGGTGAGGCACGCGAAGACCTGATCGCCGGCAGCAAGCTGCGGTTCGCGATCGACAAGGCATTCCGCAAGTACAAGATCGAGATCCCGTTCCCGCAGCGCCAGGTCCACATGATCCCGCCGAAGCACGTGGCGTGAAGGTCTCCGCATCACAGGCTCGCGCGATCGCGCTCGCCGCGCAGGGCTTCGCCGCTCCGAGGCCGTCTCGCGTCGACGCCAAACAGCTGCGCGCGCTGGTCGAGCGGCTCGGCGTCGTCCAGATCGACTCCGTCAACGTGCTCGTGCGCTCGCACTACCTGCCGGCGTTCAGCCGGCTCGGCAGCTACGACCCGATGCACTTCGATCGCCACGCGCATCGCGCACCGCGCGCGTTGTTCGAGTACTGGGGTCATGAAGCGTCGCTATTGCCGGTGGCGCTGCAACCGCTGTTTCGCTGGCGCATGGAGCGCGCACGCGAGCATGCGTGGGGACGCATGAGCCGCATCGCGAAGAAGCGGCCGACGTTCGTCCAGAGCGTGCTTGCTCTGGTCGGCGAGAAGGGGCCGATCAGCGCGAGCGAGATGGAGCTCGGCGGCAAGAAGAGTCGCAAAGGCTGGTGGGAGTGGTCCGACGCGAAGACCGCGATCGAATGGCTGTTCTGGAGCGGCCAGGTCACGAGCGCGCGCCGGCGCGGCTTCGAGCGGCTCTACGATCTGCCCGACCGCGTGATTCCCGCGAAGGTGCTCGCGCAGCCGACACCGACCGAGCCCGACGCGCATCGCGCACTCGTCGAACGTGCGGCGCGAGCGCTCGGCATCGCGAGCGAAGCCGACCTCCGCGACTACTACCGGCTGCCGCTCGCCGGAGCGCGCACCGCCGTTGCGGAGCTCGTCGAGGCCGGCACGCTCGAGCACGTCACCGTCGAGGGCTGGGCGAAGCCCGGCTATCTCCACCGCGCGGCACAAGTGCCAAAGCGCATCGATCCCGATCGCCCTGCTCTGCTCTCGCCGTTCGATTCGCTCGTGTGGTTTCGCGATCGCACGCATCGCCTGTTCGGCATGAAGTACCGCATCGAGATCTATGTGCCGGCGCCCAAGCGCGTGCACGGCTACTACGTGCTGCCGTTCCTGCTCGGCGATGAGCTCGTCGCACGCGTCGATCTCAAAGCCGATCGTGCGACAAGCACGCTGCGCGTACAGGCCTCGCACGCCGAGCCCGGCGTGGCGAAACCGCGCGTCGCATCGGCGTTGGCCGGGGAGCTATCCCGGATGGCCGAGTGGCTCGGTCTCGCGCGCGTCGAGATCGTGCCGAAAGGCGATCTCGCAGCTGCGTTAGCAAAAGCTACCCGCTAGCGCGTTCGCTGCCCTCGACCTTCACCAGCTTGTTGTAGAGGCCGAGGATCAGAAATGTCGGCACCCACTGGCCGATGAAGAGCGAAGCGTGATTTCGCCGCGCCGCCCTGAACGCGATCGCACCGATCAGCGACGCACCGGCAAACAGGAGCCACGTCGTCGACGGCAACGCCGCCGTCAGCTTCTCGATCGCCTTCGTGACGGCGCCCTCATGACGGCTCGCGTCCTCGGCGCGGCCGCGCATGCTTTCGAGCTTGCTGCCGACGCTCGTGCGCACGTTCTCGATCCGATCTTTGACGTCGTCACTGAAATCTCTCAGTGGACGTTTGCTGAGCGTTCCCATGTTTCCTCCTTGGGTCTACGGGCAAGGGCTGCAGCGCGTGTGCCACGGCACGGCGAACTGAAGCCCGATCGCTTCATCAAACCGCGCACATCGCCACGCACACGAACGTGCGCAGTCGAGGGGAAAGCCCGTCACCTGCAGATGCGCAAGCACGCAGATTCGCAATGCGCAGCGCGTGGCACAGCTCGCGCAATTGCCGCCGCGCCATGCTTCGCATCGCGCTTCTCCTCGGTGTGCTCGCAGCAACGCCTGCGTTCGCCGACGATGACGTTCCGTTCGACCCCACCATCGACGAGTGTGCCGCACCCGACAGCGGCTGCTTACCCGACGCGGCGGAGCCAACCGACGAATCACTCGCTGCCGAAGAAGCGGCGATGGTCGAAGACGTCGCTCCGATCGACTGGACTGTCGCGCAAGACCGGGTCGCCTGCCCCGACGGTGCGACCGCACGGGATGGTCAGTGCATCGCCGGCGCCGACGTCACCGCCGATGTCAGCGGCGGCTGCACGGCCGGCCACACGCCCGGCATCGTGCTCGGCATCGCCGTGCTCGCATTGCTCGTCTATGCGCGGCGCCGCCGCGTGCTGATCCTGCTCGCTGCGTGCTCGCTCGACGGCCAAAGCTGGGACGACGCCGTCGAGGGTGGGCCGACCGGCGACGCGGCGTCCTATGTCGACGTGTTCTCGGCCGACCGCGGCGATAGCGACGGCGCGCAGTACCTTCTCGCGAACCAAGCGATCGCCGATGGCAACGAGCAACCCGTCGCGCAGTTCGCACTGTTGCGCGCACACGACGGAGTTCCCGTGTTTCGCACGCCTGGCTCGTGTGGCGATCGCCTCGCGACGAGTGGCGACGAGCTCCTCGGCTATGCCCGCGCGGACGCCGGCGATGGCACTGCTGCGCTCGTCGAGCTCGCAGCGCCCGATGGCTGCGCATTCACCTACGAGACCGATCCAGAAACCGTCGACATACTCGTCGCACAAGGCTATCGCGCCGTCGGCACTGTCGCGCACGTGTGGCCGCCCGGCATCGGCGACACACCACCGGTCGAGCCGACGACGCCGGACGACATGACGCTCGAAGCGACCGCCCCCGCCGCGTGCCCCAACGTCACCAAGCACTCGCCCCTGCAACTACTCTACGCGAGCCCCGGCAAGGACTACACGTGGCGGTTCTTGCGCGGCTGTCCCGGCGAGGTCGTCGTTGGCGAGAAGCGCGAATCCGGCCCGGTGGGACGGATGCGCAGCGCCGAGGCACAAGCGGCCGGCGGGCGCACCGGCTTCGTGCTCGATCGCCACGGTGACAAGCTTCGCGAGCTGCTCCTCCGCGATAACGGCGTCGAGCGCACGGCGGCCTATCTGCGGCACAAGATGCAGCTCGGCTACGACTACTTCGTGATCGACGAGATCACCGCCGCTGCCGATTTCCGCGACGGCGCGACGCTCAATCGCCGACTGCGCAAGCTGCTGCTCCGCATGCCCGCGCGCACGATCATTCCGTACATCTCGATCGATCTCACGCAGTACTCGACTGGATTCTCGTCGATGCAAGGCCGCCGCTTGCTGCTGCGCGCGTTCAAGCGCCGCGCACGCTCGGTCGCACTCGAGGTCTACCTCCACACCGCCCAGGTTCGAGCCGGCTACGCACCGAGCGCATTCCGCCGCGCCGCCGATCGCCTCGCACTCTCGGTCCGCGGCCTCCAGTACGGTGGCGGCATCAACCGCCGCGCGATCACCGTGATCGGAACGTCGATCCACGGCGGCACGTCGAACCTCGCGCAGTACAGCTACCTCGATCAGCCGTCACACGACCTCGCGTCGCTGTCGCGCCAGGTCAACGCGATCCGTCACGGCAGCAAGCGGCTGCGCCAGCAGCACGGTGTCGGCTGGTACTTCGTGTTTGCCGGCGACATGGAGCCACGACCGGGCGGCTATACGTACGAAGCGCTGATTCGCCGCATGCGTCTGCTCGGGCTGCGCTTCAAGTAGGTACGCGCGTTGCTCACTCGCGGGTGATGTCACGCGTCCGCCTGCTAACTGCTGCAAGTCTCGTCGGAAGCGCGCTCGCGATAGGTCGCTCGATCGTGCGCAAGCGCCGCGCTGCGCGCGAAACCGTCGCGAGTGAGCTGCATCCGTGGTCGGAGTGCGACGAAGCGCATGCAAAGAAGGTGGCACGCATCGCCGCGCAACTACGGGCGCATGACGGCAAGAAGCCGGTGTCGCTGCGTAAGAAAGCGCCGCCGCATCAGGTGCCGAAGGGCGGGGATCTGCGGCGACGAGACGCGAAGATCGACGTCTCGGACCTCACCACGATCATCGATATCGACCCGGTGAAGCGGATCTGTGTCGCCGAATCCGGCGTGATGTTCTGCGACCTCGTCGAAGCGACGCTTCGCTACGGCCTCGTTCCGATCGTCGTCCCCGAGCTCAAGACCATCACGATCGGCGGCGCGGTCTCGGGTTGCTCGATCGAGTCGATGTCCTATCGCTACGGCGGCTTCCACGACACGTGCATCGAATACGAGGTCGTCACCGCGAGGGGCGACGTCTTGATCTGCAAGCCCGATAACCACCACTCGCTCGTGTTCCAGATGGTCCACGGCTCGTTCGGGACGCTCGGCATCCTGACCCGGCTGAAGTTCCGGCTCGTACCGGCGAAACCGTACGTGCGCGTCGATTACGAGACGTACCCGACGCTGGTCGACTACCACGCGGCGATCGAGCGCCACTTCAAAGCCGAAGACGTCGACTTCATGGACGGCATCATGCACACGCCGCAGGAGCTCGTGCTGTGCGTCGGCCGCTTCGTCGACAGCGCGCCGTTCACGAACGCCTACGACTGGACGAAGGTCTATTACCAGAGCACGCGCAAGCTCGCGTTCGACTATCTCGAGACGCCCGACTACTTCTTCCGCTACGACCGCGGCGTCACGAACGTGCACCCGAAGTCGTACGTCGGGCGGCTCTTGTTCGGCAAGCTGATGGATTCGGGCACGACGCTCAGGATCGCGGACAAGCTCAACTTCATGTTCAAGAGCGATCGCCCGACGGTGATCCTCGACGTGTTCCTGCCGTTCTCGCAGGCGATGGCATTCATGGAGTGGTACGAGCGCGAGGTCGGTCACTTCCCGCTGTGGTGCGTGCCGTACAAGCGCGTCCACGACTACGAGTGGCTCGACGACAGCTTCTACGCGGGCATGACGGACCAGCTGTTCCTCGATCTCGCGATCTACGGAATGGCGCAGCCCGAGGGCAAGAACATCCACCGCATGATCGAGGAGAAGCTGCGCGAGCTCGGCGGCGTGAAGACGCTGATCTCGCACAACTACTATTCGAAGGACGAGTTCTGGTCGATCTGGAACAAGCGCAACTACGACACGGTGAAAGCGATCACCGATCCGCAGAATTTGTTCCGCGACCTGTACTCGAAGACCTGTCGCGCGGCGATGGGTCTTCCCGGCTAGCGTCGCCTGATTCCACCCAGGCGCTCTGCGCGGATGTCGCGGTCATGCAAAGGCCGCGACGTTCGGATCGCAAGCTCAGTCGATACCGCGGCAGCAGGAATCGTCGTCGTCGTCGATCCAGCGACGCACAGCAGCATTGCGCTCATCGGCCACCTTGCGCGCTCGTACATCGTCGGGACCTGCACTGTTACGGGGTGAGCTCTCTCGGGTTGGACGGCGTTGAAGGCGCTGCTGTTGCTCGGTCATGTGTGGTGTGGACTGCAATGGGTGTGCGCAACCGGCGAGTGGCGTTCGGGCAGTTTAGGGACGAGAGTCCGTGCGTCGACGCGCATCGCGCGTACGGGGGTACCCCATACTCTTGCAACGCGATTCAGCGGCCAACTTATTCGCCGTAGTTGCCCGCGCGTTGGCGCTCGTCGTGGCGATTCGTAGCGATCCGACTGCCGCGATACGCAGAAATGACGTGTGGCCTGGCGGTCTTCGCTTTGCACGGCGCAGAGCGCCATGAAGGCAATCACGAGAGCCCTGTTGATCGGTCTGCTGTTCGTCGGATCCGCCTATGCGGACGACCCGACAAAGACGACGGACACGACGAAGACGAACAAGGACACGACGGCGAAGAAGGAAAAGCTCACGCCGGCAGAGCTGCAGGTGATGGCGCACTACAAAGACGTCAACATGACGGAGATCGACCTCGGCAAGGTTGCCAAGAAGCAAGGCGGCACGGCCGCGGTGAAGTCCTATGGCGAGATGATGGTCAAGGACCACGGCGCGATGGACAAGCAGCTCAAAGACCTCGCGAAGATGACGAAGCAGACGATCCCCGCCGAGAAAATGACGACCGACGCCGAGAAGCAGGCGCAGGCCGAGATGAAGAAGGACGTCGCCGCGCTCAAGAAGCTCAAAGGCGCGGACTTCGATCGCGCGTACATCCAGATGATGATCGATGGTCACGAGCGCGAGGTGTCGAACATCGACTCGAAGATGGCCGAGGTGAACAACCCCGAGCTCAAGACCCTGCTCACCGATCTGAAGCCGCAGCTGCAGCATCACGAGGACGCCGCGAAGGAACTGCAGAAGAACAACGCACAGGCGATGAACCAGCCGCACACGAACCAGCCGCAGGCGAAGCAGCAGCCGAGGAAGTGATCAGCCGAGGCGCTGGATCGATTCGATCGGAATGCGTTCGATCCGTTCGGTGACGCGCGACGAGCTACCGATCATGCGCGCGAGCTGATTGGTGTCGATGGGCTGCAGGGCTTCGAACTCGAGCCCGCAGCCATCGGTCGTCGTCCAGCGCGTGATGCACCACAGATCGAACGAGTCGCCGTGCGGCGACAGAAACGTGAGCCGGCACCGCGCACCAACCGGCAAGGGCGGCCCCGCGAGGCGAACGCCGCCAAGCGACAGGTTCCGGATACGCGCGGAGAGCGCCGCACCGCCAACCTCGAGCTGCGCCGGCAGGTCGATCCGGTACCGCAGCGTGGCGCGCGAGTCGACCATGGCCTCCCTAGGATGCGTGGCTCAACTCGACGAATCCACGATTCTTTTCGTCCCTCACGGTCACACCCTGTCTCCATCGAGAAAGGTGCGTATCGGTCAGTACACCCCAGGGCCGCTGTAACAAAATGCTGCGGCACTTAGAAGTCTCTTCACAAACCCTGGGGCTCTGGGTTCTAGTGCGTTGCGATGAGAGGGCTAGCGATACTCGCGATCGTTATTGGTGCGTCTTGCGGACCGGGGCAGCGACAAGACGGCAGTTGCAATGCCGGCGAGACATACTGTGATGGGCTCACCTTTCAGACCTGCGTGAACGGCAAGTTCACCGACGCGCAGGAATGTGACAAGGCGTGCTCGGTTGGTGTCGGTTGCACGGCGTGTGAGATCGGCAAGGCAACCTGCAACGGCAACACCGCGACCGTGTGCGACGAGAGCGGCAACGGCTTCGTCACCGTCGAGTGCGATCCGGTGCAAGGCATGACGTGCGATCCGAACGCCGATGGCGGCTGCGTCGGTGCGTGCGCGCCGAAGAGCCTCGGCACGAGCTACATCGGCTGCGATTACTTTCCGACGGTCACCGGCAACGACACGGGTACGATGTTCGACTTCGCGGTCGCGATCGCGAACACGACCGCAGGCGATGCGATGGTCACGATCGAAGGCGGTGCGCTCAGCGCGACGCAGATCGTCACGGTTCCAAGCAATCGCGTCGTCGTGCAGACGCTGCCGTGGCAAGCGGAGCTCAAGCTCTGCAACACACCGCAGACCGATGGCTGCTTCGGTACGGTGCAGAGCGCGGCGCTCGCAATGAAGGGCGCCTACCGCCTACGCTCGACGTCGCCGGTTACGGTCTATCAGTTCAGCCCGCTGCAATACGAGAAGGCCGGCGCGTTCTCATACACGAACGACGCGTCGCTGCTGCTGCCGACGAACGTGTGGCGCACGCGGTACTTCGCAGCCGCGTGGCAGGCGCTCTCCGGCGCGTCGTATCCGAGCGAGCTCGCGGTCACCGCGTCGCACGACAACACGACCGTCACGATCCAGGCGAAGGCGACCACATTGGCGGGCCAAGGTGCGCCCGGGTTCATGCAAGGCGTCGGTCAGCAGGTCACGCTCAACGCAGGTGACGTCATCGAGATCTCGACGCTGAGCGGCGACCTCACGGGTTCCCTCGTCGACGCCGACAAGCCCGTCCAGGTCATCAGCGGCCATTTCTGCGCGAACGTTCCCGACGGCACCGGTTACTGCGATCACCTCGAAGAGTCGATGTTCCCGGTCGACACGCTCGGCACGCACTACATCGTCAACGCGCCGGCGGTCACGACGATCCCCACTGGGAAGGTCGAGGCCGTTCGTATCATCGCGACGGGCGGGAACACGACATTGCAATACGATCCGCCGCAGCCCAGCGCGCCAACGACGATCGCGAACGCGGGCGACTTCATCGAGATCAGCGGCAACGCCAACTCGTTCCAGATCATCGCCGATCAGAAGGTGCTGGTCGTGCAGTACATGGAAGGCCAGGACGCGGGTGGCAATACCGGCGATCCCGCGATGACGCTCGCCGTGCCCGTCGAGCAGTTCCGCACCCAGTATCTGTTCCACGCACCGACGAACTACGAGTCGAACTACGTCGACGTCACGGCGCCGGTCGGTGCTCAAGTGATGCTCGATGGTGCGCCGATCTCGTTCGCGCCGATCGGGACAAGCGGCTACGCGCTATCCCGCGTCTACCCGCTCAATGCCGGCCCGAACAACGACGGCAACCACTCGATCCAGGGCAACATGCCGTTCGGGATCACGGTCTACGGCTACGGCCAATACACGAGCTACTGGTATCCCGGCGGCTTGGACCTGAACACGATCATTCAGTGAGTGGGAGTGGTCCCACCGTCGCTGACTACCGGTTGCACTGAAATGTGCGGCGGCTAACGGCGATCACGGCCGTTTCGTGCACGCGTCGCGCAACGCCTTGCACGCCGAGATCCAGCATCGCGATTTGCCGAAGTCGGCATATCGACTGCACATCGCGGCGCCGTGCTGAAATACCTCGTCGCTTCGCTCTTGCTTACCGCGTGCACCGCCGACGTCGACATCCTCAGTGAAGACGAAGGCGCCACCTCCGGCGCCAGCGTCACGTCCGTCCCACGCAGTCTGACCGGCTGCAACGGGCACGCGTCGACGACGATCCCCTCCGACGGCCGCTACGTCATCACGACGTTCGGTGGCCCGGGCGATCACCAACCGATGTCGTGCGGTGGCTACGCGGACGGCACCGGCTGGTATGCGGCATCGCGGCAGCGATACGGCTGTGGCTCGCACGTCAAAGTGCAGGCGAACGGAAAGTGCGTTGTGCTCAAAACCGACGACTATGGTCCGGACGTCTGCGTGGAGAACGCGGCCCACATGCCGATCATCGATGTCTCGCCGCGTGCGTCGCGCGAGCTGTTCGGCGTCTCGGGTGCAGGCTGGAGCGATCACCTGGTCGTGACGGTCGAGGAAGTGCCGGCATCGACGCCACTCGGTGTCTGCGCGCCGTCCGATGGCGGCGGTGGCGGTGGCGGCGGTGGTGGCGGCACGGCGATGTCGTGTGCGTCGGCGACGCTCGACCGCGACGTCGCAGCTGGCGAGTGCGTGCAGGCCGCGAGCGACGGCGTCATGTACCAGTGCACGAACGGCGCGTGGGTCGCGAAGTCGGGCACGACCGGCTGCACGGCGACGTACGCCTGGTGCAGCTCGCCGACGCTCGGCAAGAGTGTGGCGCCTCGCGCCTGCGTGCAGTCGGCCGCGTCGGGGACCTGGTTCCAGTGTAACGGCCAGGACTGGGCGAAGCCCGTCACGGTCTCGACGAAGGAAGGCCCGATTGGCGCCTGCTCCGAGTGGCACCCACTATGAAGCCCGACGAAGGAAGCGTATTCGCGCTCCGGCTCCCGGCCGACCGCGATCCGGCCGACGACAGCGCGGTATTTGGGCCTGAATCTCGTCTACGATGCGGGCATGTTCCGCCTCGACGAGCAGACTCAGATGGTGGCCACGATGGTCCGGCAATGGTGTCAGTCGCAGCTGGCACCTAAGATTCCGGCGTTCGAACACGGCGAGGAGCAGCCGTTCGAACTGATGAAGAAAATGGCCAAGACGTTCGGCTTCGACCAGATGCTGGGCGGCTCGGTGCAAAAGCGCATCGCGAAGCTCCGCGCGGGCGAAGTCAGCGACCCCGACACGACGCTCGCCAAGGGCGTCGGCAATCCGATGATGATGCACGTCGTCGTCAAGGAGCTGTCGCGCATCTCGCCTGGCTTCGCGATGGGCTTCGGCGTCTCGCTCGGCCTCGTCGGCGGCGCGATCGTCGCGAAGGGCACGCCCGACCAGATCGAGAAGTGGGGCCTGCCGCTCGCGACGCTGCAGCAGATTGGCTCGTGGTGTCTGACCGAGCCGAATGCGGGCTCGGATGCGTTCGGATCGATGCGCACGACCGCGCGTCCCGAAGGCAGCGACTACATCCTGAAGGGCAGCAAGACGTTCATCACGAACGGCCCGGGCGCGGATGTGTTCCTCGTCTACGCGAAGATCGATCGCGGCGAGCCGGCCGCTGGCCAGGGCGTCGCGACGTTCATCGTCGAGCGCAACACGCCGGGCGTCACGGTCGGCCCCCCGTTCAAGAAGATGGGCATGCGCGACTCGCCGACGAGCGAGGTGTTCTTCGACGACGTGCGCCTCGGCACCGAGCACCTGCTCGGCGGCAAGGAGAAAGGCCGCGGCGGGCGAAGCGATACCAAGGACAGCCTCGGCAACGAGCGCTCGGGTGTGCCCGCGATGGCGTGGGGCATCATCGAGCGCTGCTACGACGCGTCGCTGCAGTACGTGCGCGACCGCGTCCAGTTCGGCCGGCCAATCGGCGCGTTCCAGGCCGTGCAGCTGAAGATCACGGACATGTTCCTCAAGCTGCGCACCGTCGAGAACGTCGTGTACCGCACGGCGTGGATGCAGCAGAACGGCGTCAAGGACATGCCGTTCGTCAACGCGTCGAAGGCGATGTGCGCGCAGATGGCGGTCGACGCGGCGCTCACGTCGATCCAGATCCACGGTGGCTATGGCTACATGGAAGAGCTCGGCCTCGAGAAGCTCGCGCGTGACGCGAAGCTGCTCGAGCTCGGTGCCGGCACGACCGACATCAACTTGCTCGCCTGCGCGCGCGAATTGATCGGCCTGCATGATGCGTAGCCTGCTGCTGGTGCTCGCGCTCGCCGCGTGCGGCAAGAGCGACAAGCCCAAGCCCGAGGCGCACGACAACGTCATCGCACCGCGCGCGCTCGAGGGGCTGGCGTTCGACCTGCCCGACCAGTGGACGAAGACGTACGACACCGACCACGACGCGTGGAACATCGCCTCTGCGGACGCAGCGACGAAGGTGCTGATCGAGCGCGCCGACGAGCGCTACGTCGCGAGCCCGGATGCGTACATGCACCACGTCTCGCAGCAGTGGCCGGGCAAGCTCGTCACGATCGAGTCACGCAAGAACGTGAAGGGCGGGTTCGCGATGACGCTCGGGATCTTCACGGGCGAGAAGGATCCGAATCCGCAGCACGCGACCGTCGTCGTGCGCGAGCTGGGGAGCCGCTGGTACCGCTGCATCTCGGAGGGCGCGGATAGCGAAGAGATTCGCGAGCAGGTGCTCGCGCTCTGCCGGTCGGTGCGGCTCTAGAACGTATAAGTCTCGAGCGACACGGGCCAGAAGTCATCGCCGTCACTCATCGCGGCCGGATCGATCGCCTCTAGCTCTCTGCAAACCCCTGCGGACCAAGCCACAGCGGCATCATCATCCGAACCCGCGAGCCGCGGCCACGCTTCGAGGAACGCGTTCAGGCTCGCAAGGAACAACGCCAAGCTGGAATTGACGAAGCGGGTCGTTGGTCGCACATCATCGAAATCGATAAGCACGATGTTCTCGGTGCGTGGGTCGATGCAAAACGCCGCATAGGCCCACCCGTTGGCTCCACTCATCACCGCACCCCGATATGGCCCGCCGGAGGGTCCATCGTCAGTTTCTGCGGCTTCCGTTTCGCGGATCGTGCCGATCACCAGAGACCGGGCGTGCTCGTGCCCCAGGAAACGACGATCGAGCTCCTCGAGCGTGATGACCACACCATCGCGAACTTCCGAGGTGAACATCGTCGGCCCGACCCAGCCCTCGAGGCGGACCTCTTGCGGTAAACGTTCGAGGACCTGACGCCGGCTGCTCACGATGAACACATTCTACTCGCTCGCCGCGAAGTCTGAACGCAAGGCTCTGCTCGCGCGGACATCGGGCGCTGTGCAGTCACGCAGCCTCGCGGGAGACGAATGCACTCTGCAGTCGTGCAGCGTCCGGGCGTGGGGCGGTCTGCTCGTACCACCGCGCGAAACAAGTTTCGCGCTGCCGACAGCGCGCGCGGTCTGCGGAGCACGATCCTCCCGGATGGGTCTCTTAGATCGACGTCGCGAGACCGTCGCGCAGAACACGACCGCTTCGCCACAACGATCATCGGCGCGGATCTCTAGGTCTGTTGCTTTGATCGTCTGCTCGTCCTGACCCACGTGGGTCAGCGATGCTTTGCGCATCGGCCACCGAGCGCCTCCTTCCAGCCCGACGCACCACTCCGCCTGCTCGCGCAGCGAGGCCGCGCTATCGCGTCGACGCAGATCTCGGCGATTCATCGATGAAGGACGGCCGACTCAGACGTCGTGGCGACGCCTCTTACATGGTCAGCGTTTCCGACAGCGACGCAACCGTTCCATGATCAGCGCCTCCACCGGCTCGTCCTGACCCACGTGGGGCAGCGAGTTTTCGCTTCACCCCTCGCAACAGCGACGAAACGCTTCCATGATCAGGGTCTCAAGCGGCTTATCTGAACCCACGCGGGTCAGTGCAGCTTCGACCGCCGCTTCCGCAAGCGCCGGCGCATATCCGGACTGAACGAGCGCACGTTTCGCGAGCATCCCCTTACTTTGGTCCTCAATAACGTCCGCGGTCGTCGTTGCGCGGTTCATCGCGAGCACCTTCTCGACGATCGTGCTGACCTCTGCATCCTGACCCACGTGGGTCAGCGCCTCTTCGAGCAGCTGCTTCGCCAGCGTTGCCTTGAAGCCCAGCCCCTTTAGCGCCTGCTTGGCTTGTTCGTAGCGGACGGCGTCAGCGAAACGTGAGCGCGGCTTCGGTGAGACGGTCTCGGTCACCGCGGCGGTTTCTCGCAGGGTCATCGCCTGGCCGATCGCAGCCGGCGAACGCGGATCGACGAGTTGTCTACCGTCGCGCGTAAAGACAAGTTGGTCAGGAGCTGCGCCGGTGATCGTCACGATGCCTTCATGCAGCAGCTTATGGTGGCCATCGCAGATCAGGATCAGATTCGAC
>DASUFX010000312.1:0-3228 GCA_036274355.1 Kofleriaceae bacterium
AGGCGGACACCATTCGGCAGCTCGGCAGGCCCGAGCGGTAGCAGCACGCCGGGAAAGCAGCCCGCGAGCAGCGCGGCGCCGGCGAGCAAATACCTCATCCCTCACGAGACACCACGCGAACACGTCAGTTGCCCAGCGAAATGGGGTCTGACCGGTCTGACCCCATTTCCGGGCTACACCTCGAAGCAGTCGTACTGCTCTTGGCGCCAGATCAGGCCGTCCTTCAGCTCGATCGCACTGCAGATCTGGGCGCGCATCGACCGCCCGTCCTTCAGCGTGCCGGTCCACGCGATCTGTGCGACGACCCGATCACCCTCGCAGGTCAGCGCGCGCACCTCGTAGCGCTCGCTCGCCATCAGCGCCGCGCCGCGCTCGCCGGCCGCTCGCATCGCCGCCCGGTCGTACGTCGCGCCCTTCGGGTTGAGCTTGTTCGGATGCTCGATGGTCTGAACGTCGGCGTGGAGGAACGCCGCCACGCGATCGAGGTCGTGCGATTCGATCGCGCGCAGATAGTCGAGGACGATGTCGCGGGCAGCCATAGCCGTGCGATGACCGTAACGCACGATTCGATTCGCATGTTCTGACTGCCCGCCGCTGCGTCAGCGAATCCACATGTTCGCGCTGGTCTCGCTCGGCACGTACTCGTTGCCGTAGCACGAGCACTCGGTGCAGTCGGTCTGCGAGTCCCACGTGAGGCTCGTATCGTCGGTCCCCGCGCCTTGGTGTGGGAGCCACGGATTGGTCTGCTCGTCGTTACTGCCGAATCCCCACCGCATGTGGCTGTTGGTCCCGTTCGCGTTGTCCTGGCCGTTGACGCCGTAGAACTGGTGGCCGGTCGCGTGACGCATGCCGTTCGCCAAGAAGCTCGGCGACATCGAGAGCAGCTGGCCGTTGCACTGGTCGGTCTCCTTGCCGACGACCAGGTCCTCGCCGCCCATGAATACGCCGAGCGCGGTCGTCGCGCTGGGCGGCGTGTACGCGAACGAGTGATCGGGGTCGAGCCAACGCAAACGCATTTCGGTGCCAGCAACCTCGTTGTACGCGACCAGCTTTGCGTCGCGCCCCTGCGGCGCGCTGTTGGGGTCGAGATCGTCCTCGAACAACGTCGCCGCTGTCGTCCACTGCGGAGCATCGAACCTCAGCGCCAGGCTCGCGCTCGACAGCTTCATGACGAGCGTCCAGCCGCCACCTTCGGTCGTCTGATCGCAGTACGCGTCGAACGTCATCGCGTTCGGTGCGATCGGATAGATGCCAGACGTGAGCTGACCCGCGTTGCGGATCTCGAGGCAGGTCTTCGCGAGCAGGCATTTGGTTCCGGCACACACGCCGGTCTTGCAGTCGCTGTGTTGCGTGCAGCTGGCGCCGGTTCCGCACGCGGGACAGATGCCGCCGCAATCGACATCGGTCTCGCCTGGCGACAGCTGGTTATCGCTGCACGACGCCGGTGCGTCGGCTTGTGCAGCGTCGCCGGTCGCGGGCGGTTCGAGGCCGAAGATCTGTCGGCAGCCCGCTAGCGCGAACATCGCGATCGCCAGGCACACCCGAGCGCACACACTCTAGACTCCCACGTCGCGGCAACCGACGGGTGAGAAACTCGTGCTGCGCCGATCGCGCACGAACGTGCACACTCAGCGTGGCGGTTTCGACGTGTCGAATTCGTCTGCGTGCGTCGAGATCGTCGTCGACGATCAATCCATCGCGCGGATGACGCCGCTGTTGTCGGGCGCGAGCTCCATCGAGCGAATGACAGCATCGGTGAAGCCGACCGTGTTCGCGCGGCCGCCGAGGTCACCCGTGCGGGTCTCGGCGTTGAACAGCGCGGCCTTGATGCCGGCGCGCAGCCGGCTCGCCGCGGCGCCTTGCTGCACGTGATCGAGCAGCATCGCGGCCGATAGCATGAGGCCGGTCGGATTCGCGATGCCCTTGCCGGCGATATCCGGCGCCGTGCCGTGCACCGCCTCGAACATCGCACAGCCGCCGTCGCCGATGTTCGCCGCCGGTGCGACGCCGAGGCCACCGACGAGGCCCGCCGTGAGGTCCGACAGGATGTCGCCGAACAGGTTCATCGTGACGATCACGTCGAAGCGCTCGGGCGCGATCACGAGCTTCATCGCTGTCGCGTCGACAATCATGTCATCGAACTGGATATCGGGATAACGCTTCGCGACCTCGCGACCGGTGTCGAGGAACAGGCCGTTGCTCATCTTCAGGATGTTCGCCTTGTGGACGAGCGTGACCTTCTTACGGTGATGCCGGCGCGCGTACTCGAACGCGTAGACGACGATGCGCTCGCTGCCGAATTTCGTGATGATCGCGATCGACTCGGCCGCGGTGCGCCGCGGATCGACGTAGTGCTCGACGCCCGCGTAAAGGTCCTCGGTGTTCTCGCGCACGATCACGAGATTGACGTTCGTGTACCGCGACGGCACGCCCGGAATCGTCTGCACCGGCCGCACGTTCGCGTAGAGATCGAACTGCTGGCGCAGCGTCACGTTGACCGACCGATAGCCACCACCAGTCGGCGTCGCGAGCGGGCCCTTGAGCGCGAGCCCGTTCTTCTTCATCGAATCGATCGTCGCCTGGGGCAGTGGATCCTTGAACTTCTCGACGGCGTTCGCGCCGGCCGCTGCACGTTCCCACGTGATCTTGCCGCCCGCTGCTTCGACCGCACGCACGGTCGCAGACGCGATTTCAGGGCCAATGCCGTCGCCTTCGATCAGAGTCGCCGTTGTCATCAGTGTCCTCGCAGGGTCCGCGGAATGGGATCGACCTCGATGTTCTCGCCGTTGATGCGTACCGCATAAACGACGAGACACACATCGGATGCTTGATCGTGGCGGCCGGTCGCAGTCGAGAATCGCCAGCCGTGATTCGCGCACACGACATGGCCGCGCGCGATGATGCCATCCGACAAATCACCACCGCGATGCACGCACTGGCGCTGCATCGCGAAGTACCGGTCGCCGTCCAGGCCCAGGATCATCGGCACGCCCTCGGCCTCGACTGCGATCACATCGCCCGGCTTCAGTGCGCCGACTTTGGCGACCGGATGCCAGCTGCTCATGCTCAGACCTTGGTCCACACGGCGAGCTCGCAGCCACCCGGATCGACGAAGTGAAACCGCTTGCCGCCGGGGAACTCGTGGCGCGCGACAATCGTCGCTCCCGCCGCACTCACCGCGAGCTCGCTCTGCGCGAGATCGTCGGAGTAGAGAATGATGAGCGGTCC
>DASUFX010000313.1:0-6615 GCA_036274355.1 Kofleriaceae bacterium
ACGAAGTCGGCGCGTCCGCGATACACCGAGAGCGAGCCGAGCGTCTGACGACGGCGCCAGCCATCGTCTTGGTAGCCGATCGTGTTGTAGCAGTTGCCGTTCGCGTCGCGGCCACCGCCGCCGCAGACCGCAGTGCGCTGCTCGCGGTCCCACATCGTCGTGATGATGCGCGTGCTGTCGTGGTCGACCGATTCAGGAACCCAGCGACGGCCGCGGTCGTCGACCAGCGTGACCTCCCACGTGTGAAGGTCGGCGTACTCCTGCCATTTGTGATCGATCTGGACGTGGAACCGAATGCGGTCACGCGAGACCAACGTGAAGTTCGCCTGGTTGATCAGCGGGTAGGACTGGTTGTGCGCGACCGATGCGTTGCCGGCGCCGCTCGCCGGTTCGGGCGATTCGAGATCCATGTCGCCGCGAACGATCGTGATCTTCTCGGAGTCGCGCAGCGTCTCGTGCTGGTTGACGAGCGGGTTCGGCTGCACCGCCGTTCCCGAAAAGGTGCGACTGCAACCCGCGAACGCAACGACCATGACGAGCAGTCGACGGTCCATATTCTCAGGGTGGCGCGACGGCGCCTCGCCGTCAACAAGAGAGGAACTTGTAGCGTTAGGGCTCTACCAACTTGCGAGCGTGCGCCTCTGTCCCTTGGTTACTGTCCACGACCTTGGCGAGATCGCTAAGTTGATACGGGACATCTGACCGGTTTTCGCGGCCGTACCGACGGGTCAGATAGAGCGCGCGCAGAACCTGGTACGCCCGGTCGCGGTCGTCATTGACGATCAAGTGCTGGTACTCGTTGAAGTGCGCGAGCTCTTCCTTCGCTTTCCGGAGCCTGCGCTGGATCACATCCGGGGCATCGGTCGCACGCTGTCGCAGCCGTGTCTCGAGTGCCTCGATGCTGGGCGGCAGGATAAAAATCTTTAGCGAATCCTTGGGCCAGCGGCCGGAAAGCGCGGCGCCACCCTGCCAGTCGACGTCAAAGATCACATCGCGTCCCGCGGCGAGGGCCGAATCGATCGGGGCTTGCGCGGTCCCGTAGCGGTTGTTGAACACGAACGCGTGCTCGGCGAACTCGCCTCGCTCGACCATCTTCTCGAACTCGTCCGGGCTTACGAACCAGTAATCGCGGCCGTTCACTTCGCCAGGCCGCTGAGGCCGCGTCGTGTACGACACGGAGAACTCGAGCTGGCCCGTGAACTCGTCCAGGAGCTTCCGCGTCAGCGTGGTCTTGCCGGCGCCGGAGGGCGACGACACGATGACCAGCACGCCGCGGTCCGTTGGCTTCACGGTGCTCGGCATCATTCCACGTTCTGGACTTGTTCGCGCACCTTCTCGAGCACCGCTTTCGCCTCGACGATTGCGGAGCTGATCTCGGTGGCGGCGGACTTGCTGCCGATCGTGTTGAGCTCGCGGCCGATTTCCTGGACGAGGAAATCGAGGCGCCGGCCCGCGGCTGCGCTGCCGTTGACGAGCGCGCGCGCTTGATCGAGGTGACTCGCGAGCCGCACTAGCTCCTCGGTGACGTCGGCACGGTCGGCGAGCAGCGCGACTTCCTGGGCAAGCCGCGCCGGATCGAGCCAGCCGGCAGCGTCGCTCGTCTTGTCGCTCGTCTCGTCTTGCAGCAAGCGTTCGAGCCGCTGCTGCAGCTTCTTCTGCACGCGCTCGGGTACATCCGCGGCGAGCCGTTCGATCGCGATGCGCAGCGTGGCGAGCTCGTCGATGCGCGCCAGCAGCTCGCGCGCAAGCGCCTGGCCTTCGCCGTCGCGCATCCCTGCGAGCTGAGCGAGTGCGGCGTCGAGCGCAGCGAGCACGGCAGGTGCATCGCTGTCATCGCGCGGGTCTTCGTCAGCCGCGACCACGACGCCCGGTTGAGCGAGCACGAGTGCGAGATCGGGGCCCGGCAGGCTGAGCGTATGCGCGAGCTCGCCGAGCTGTTGATACGCCACGCGTGCAGCCTGCGAATCGATGCGCATCGCGCCGGCGCCGC
Organism: Kofleriaceae bacterium; assembly: GCA_036274355.1. GTDB lineage: Bacteria > Myxococcota_A > Polyangia > Haliangiales > Haliangiaceae > JABFXX01. The sequence goes on from DASUFX010000313.1 coordinate 1,991, forward strand.
CATCGCGCGTGATGTGCACCGAGACGGTGACTGCACCGCGTTCGAGTGCCGCGCGTACGCGCGTAGTGATCGCATCTTCGACCGCGGGCGCGACCGTGCCGCGCAGCTTGAGATCCAAGAAGCGGTGGTTGACGGTGCGGACGTCGACGGTCGCGCGCGAGCGGCCCTGTTCGGCCACGCCGCGTCCAAAGCCGGTCATGCTGCGCACCGAGCAGAGATATCACGATGTAGAGTCTCCACGTGCGCTCGGCGCTGCTCTTGATCGCCCTTGCTGCCTGCGGCAGCGAGCATGCAGGCCCGCAGCCGATCCGCTTTCTGCACACGTTCGGCGCCGAAGAGACCGAAATGTTCAACGCACTGATGGCGGAGCGCGGGATCGCCGTCGACGCGTCGCTCGTCCCGTTCGCGCGCGGCCAGCAGGTGATCGGTGAAATTCTGCGCGCTGGGACCGCATGTCCAGATCTGATCCGCATCGACGCGACCTGGCTCGCCAGCCTCGGACCGTTCGCGGCGGTTCCCGACAACCTCATCGGCCTCGATTGGTTGCCCGAGAGCAAAGAGATGATCGCGACGTCGGCGGGCAACATCGGCAACGCCGGCGCGATTCCCGAGACCGTGGACGGGCTCGTCGTGATCCGCGACGACGCGACACCAGCACCGGCGAGTCCGGCGATCGCCGATCTGATCGGCGCCGCGCGCGCGGCACGTCATCCCGGACGGCCGCATCCACTTGGCCTCCGCGTCGACGGCTACTGGCTGTTACCGTGGTTGCGCGCCGACAACATCGATCTCGGCTTCGACTCTGACGGCCAACCGATGATCGGCCACGACGGTGCCGCCCGCGCGATGCAGGCGTTCGCGTCGCTGTTCGGCGATCTCGCACCATCGCCACCGCCCGCGGGCAGCGAGGCACCCGACGAAGTGCGGCGCTGGCTCGGCCACGAGCTCGCGTACTGGGTCACCGGACCGTGGCAGGTCGGCGCGCTCGCCGAGCGTGATCACCTCGCGGTCAGCGCGCTCGCGCATGCGCCGCGCGGTGGTCAGCTGCTGATGGTTCCGCAATGCGCGAAGCGCCCCACCGAGGGCTGGAAGCTTGCGGCCGAGCTGACGAGCGTCGAGGTCCAGCGCGCGTTTGCCGAGCGCTTCGCGTCGGTGCCGAGCCGCAAAGCCGCCCTCGATGCGTCGCCGCCGCTCGTCAAGCAGCTGTACAAGGCGTTGCAAACCGCCGAACCGTTACCGCGTTCGCCGCTGACGCCGATGTTGTTCGACGATCTGAATCCCGCACTCGCGGCGGTCGTCGCCGGTGATGCGACACCGGACGAAGCCGTGGCCGGCGCGGCGCGCGGCTGGAGCCGGATCGCAGGGCAGCGCAAATGAAGAGGTCGCTGCGCTGGCGGGTGTTGCTGATCCTGTCGCTCGCGGCGGTGGTGCCGACAGTCGTTGTCGGTGTGCTCGCGATCATGCGCGCGCGCCACGACGTCGAGAACGAAGTGAAGCGCGGCTCGCTCGCGCACATTCGCGCGCTCGGCGCGGCGCTCGATGGCACGCTGCAGGGCGCGCGTCGCACGATCGAGCTCGCGGCATCACAATGGGCCGATGCACCGAACGACGCGCGAGAGACGCAGCTGCTCATCAAGCGGCTCAGACGCGGCGTGCCGATCGTCAAGAGCGTCTCGATCCTCGATCCCGACGGCAAGTTGCTCTATGGCGACCCGGTGCCACCGAACGTCGACATCGGCTCGCACAGCTTCGGCGGCTACATCGGCGACGCCATATTCACGAACGCGGGTACGCCGACCGTGCACGCGGTCGTCCAGGCGCGCGGGCGCACGGGCGAGCTGATGGGCGTCGTTGTCGCGGCGCTCGACCTCGGCTTCGTCCATGACGTGATCGCCGCGGCGCGACTCGGGCCCGGTGCGCGCGTGCTCGTCGTCGATGGCACTGGAGTGCCCGTCGCGACCAGCGACACGACGACTGTATCTGCGCACTCGCTCGCGGGTACCGATCCGGCGGTCGACCGCGCACTCGCGTCGAGCATCGAGGGCACGCTGTCCGCGAACGGCATGGTGAGCGCGTATCGCAACCTGTCGAGCTATCAATCGCTGCGTGGCGTGCGCTGGGCGATCATCCATCAGCAACCGGAGGCGCAAGCCTACGCGCTCGCACGCAGCACGACGCGCGACACCGCGATCATCGGCATCGCAGCGCTCGCGATCGCACTCGCGCTCGGTGCGTTCTTCGCGACGAAGCTGACGCGCCCACTCGCAGACCTCGCGCAGCGCGCCGATGCGATCGCGGCCGGTCACACGACCGACGGTGCGCCGGTGAAGGGCCCGGGTGAGATCGGCGTGCTCGCGCAGTCGGTCGACGAGATGGCGAAACGAATTGCCGAGCGTGCCGAGCTTGCTGCGGCGCTCGCACGCGGCGATCGGCTCGCGTCGGTCGGCGTGATGTCGGCGCAGGTCGCGCACGAGATCAACAACCCGCTCACGACCGTGCTCGGCTACGCCAAGCTGCTGCTCGAGGACAAACCGGAAGGTCATCCCGATCGCACCGCACTCGAGCTCATCGCCGACGAAGCCGAACGCATGAAGAAGATCATCGGCGGCCTGCTCGAGTACGCGCGCGCGCCGCGGCCCAGCGAGCCGGCGACGGTCACCGCGACGGGTGCTGCCGCGCCGGGTCACTCCGATCCAGCGACGGTCGTTCGCCACGTCGCCGCGCTGGTCGCGCCGCAGCTCAAGAAGGCGCATGCACAGCTCGTCACTGACGTGGCGGAGGGTAAGTCGATCGCGATCGACGCTCACGCGCTCCAGCAGGTGCTCGTCAATCTGCTGCAGAACGCGGCGCAGGCGCTGACCGGTGGCGGCACGATCACGGTGTCGGCGAAGCCAGCCGCGGGCGGTATCGCGACGCAGCTGACGATCGCCGACGACGGGCCGGGCATTCCCGCCGCCGATCAGGCGCGCGTGTTCGATCCATTCTTCACGACGAAGGCGCCAGGTACCGGCACCGGGCTCGGGCTCGCGGTCGTGAAACATCTCGTCGCAACGGCCGGTGGATCGATCGAAGTCGGTGACGGCCCGAACGGCAAAGGCGCCGAGTTCCGCGTCGTGATCCCGAACGCGTGACGTTGCCATTTACAACGCCGTCCCCGGTACAGCATTTCGTCCACGCTACCCCAAGTCGACCGTAGCGCGCGCTCGGCGGTCGTGATACCCACGCGACGTGAGCTCGATCCTCGTTGTCGACGACGAACGCGGGATCCGCGCGCTGTGCTCCGACGTGCTCGGCCGCGCGGGTCACGAGGTGGAGGCAGTGGATTCCGCAGCAGGCGCGCTCGCCGCGATCACGCGCAAAAAGTTCGCGCTCGTGTTGTGCGACATCAACCTTCCTGATCAGGACGGCGTTTCGATCCTGCCGAAGCTGCTCGCGGGTGAGAACCCGCCTGCGGTCCTGCTGATCACCGCGTACCCGTCGATCGACACCGCGGTGCGCGGCATGAAGCTCGGCGCGCGCGATTACATCGGCAAACCATTCTCGCCGGACGAGCTCCGCCTCGTCGTGCAACGCGCACTCGCCGAGGACGAGCTCCAGCGCAAGCACGGCGAGCTCACGAAACGCCTCGCGTACGGCTCGATGATCGGCGAGTCACCGGCGATGCAGCAGATGCGCGCCACGATCGACAAGGTCGCTCAATCCGACGCGACCGTGCTGATCACTGGCGAGAGCGGCACCGGCAAGGAGCTGGTCGCGCGTGCGCTTCACTTCGCGGGTCGCCGCGCGGGCGGTCCGTTCGTGCCGGTCAACTGCGGAGCGCTCGTCGGTACGCTGCTGGACAGCGAGCTGTTCGGTCACGTGCGCGGTGCGTTCACCGGTGCCGACACATCGAAGCGTGGCCTGTTCGTCGCCGCCGACGGCGGCACGCTGTTCCTCGACGAGATCGGAGAGTTGCCGATCGAGCTGCAACCGAAACTGCTCCGCGCGCTGCAAGACGGCGAGGTCAAGCCCGTCGGCGGCACCAGCGCGATCCGTGTCGATGCGCGCGTGATCGCTGCGACGAATCGCACGCTGGAAGATCAGGTCAAGGCCGGCGCGTTCCGCGAAGATCTGTTCTACCGCCTCAACGTCATCACGATCGAAGTGCCGGCGCTGCGTAACCGTCCCGGCGACATCCCGCTGCTCGCGAAGCACTTTGCCGAGCAAGCCGCACTGCGCGCCGAACGCGGCCGCGTGTCGTTCACCGACGCTGCACTCGCTCACCTCGCGTCGCAACCGTGGCCCGGCAATGTCCGCGAGCTCGAGAACACGATCGAGCGTGGAGTGATCCTCGCCGCCGGAGACGTGCTCGACGCCAGCGACGTCGCGGGCCCGCGGCCACCGACGACGGGCGCTGCATTCGCGACGTTCACCGGCGATCAGGTGCCGACGCTCGACGAGCTCGAGCGCGCGCACATCCTGAAGGTGCTCGAGCTGTGCGAGAACCAGAAGACGAAGGCCGCGCAGATGCTCGGCATCAACCGCACGACGCTGTGGAAGAAGCTGCGCCAGTACGGCATCGAAGGCGACTAACCACGCCGCCGGTAGACCGCCAGCCCCGCCGCGATCGAGCCACCGATCGCGAG
>DASUFX010000314.1:0-15191 GCA_036274355.1 Kofleriaceae bacterium
ACCCTGTCGGGCCAGGGTACGCTCGACGAGAAGCACGTCGAGGCCAAAGGCACGTTCGAGCTCGATATCCGCAAGCTGGGACTCTCGGCGCCACGCTTCTTCATGTTCAAGATGGAGGATGAAGTGACCGTCGAAGTGACCGTGCGCGGAGCCGTCAAAGCGTGACCCGCGCGCTCTTGCTCGCGCTGGCGGTCATCGCGATCGCCGCCGGCTGTAAAGGTCGCAAGGCCGAGCCGCCCGGGCTCGGTCACTACAAGTTCGGCACGACGACACGCGCGAACGTCCACGACGGCGTGTGCCAGCCGACCGAGCTGACCGACGGCCGCAAGGCGGTCTGGTGCTTCGCGCTGCCGCCGATCAAGGTCGGCAAGCGCATCGCCGACGTCGACGCGTACTTCCTCGGCACCGATCCGCCCGCGCTACCCGACAACGCGACGAAGGAGCAAGTCGACGAGTTTCGCGAGGCGCAGTCGAAGCTCCCGCTCATCGAGCTGCAGCTCAAGGTGCGCGGCTGCGACGAGTACGAGACCGAGCAATGGATCAGCGAGCGCTTTGGCAAGCCCGACGTCGACAGCAAGCCGACCCGCAAGTACTGGCACAACTCGTTCTTGTGGGCCGCGGCGTTTCTCCCGAGCGAGCCCGGCCGCTGCGTGATTCACTTCCTGCCGGTCAGCGAGAACGCCGAGATCGATCGGCTGAAGCAGAAGTAGGCCGACGGCGCGTAGTCCGCGACCACCGCCGGCTCTTTCGCTCGAGCTGGCGGCAGATCCGACGTGATTCACGCAGCATCGCACGCACGTCGGTGATGGGATCGCCCGAGTTGAACTCGGCAAGTACGTCACGCAGGTCTTTGCCGAGGAGCGTGCGTGACTCGCGCAGCATGGCTTTGACGTCCTCGATGGGATCGCCGGAGTTGTACTGCGCAAGTACCTCTCGGTCATCGAACCCGAGAGCGCGGAGCTTTGCTTTCCAACGCCGATGGGAGCGCTCCAACGAAGTCATCAACCCACTTTCTTCTCGAGTCTGCCGACTCGTTTGCGCAGCTCGAGAATCGCCTTGCTGTGGCTGTTCTTCACGTAGCGGCCCATCAGCAGAAGCTGTGCAGCGAGATCGATCAACTTGTGTTCGACGATTGCGAGCCGTTGATTCGTGACCGAGAGGTTTCGTCCAGTCTCTTCTTTGAACTGCTTGAGCTCGGTCGCGACGTTTCCGAGCGCGCCCTTGATGTCCTCTAGCGCGCTCAGTTTCTCGCTCATCTGGCGCAGGATCGCGTTCGTGATGTCATCGGCCACGGTCACCTCCTGAAGGGTACCGCGCGCGTATCAGCAAGCCCAAGGCCATTCGTAAGCACGCGGATCGATACGCGCGTTGCCGTGCGCGTCCGAAATGTCCGGCCGTGACGCGGACTGCGCGTCCGCTTACGGGACGGCGATCGACGCGGTCCAGTCGGCTTCGAACTGCGTCTTGATCGGCATGAAGGCGGTCGGCTCGAACACGAGCGCGCCGACCTCGCGGTTCTTCGTCAGCGACGTGAATGACATGTTCTCGCTGCCGACGAACGCGACGGTGTCCGCAATGATCAGCTTCGCGTGCAGATAGAACGAGCTCGGCGGCGTCTTGACCGGAATGCTCGCGGCCTTGAACGCAACCACTTCGTCGGCCGCGGGATCGAGGATGATCACGCGCACGGTGACGCCACGCTGCTTCGCGGCGATGATCTCGTCGCGAATCGAGCTCTCGCTGACGTACATGACCTCGACGTCGAGGTTCGTCGTCGCGGTCTTGATGTGATCGATGAGGCGCTGGCGCGAGTTCGTTGGCGACACGACGAGGCGCGTGCACGTGAGGTTCGCGGCCTGATTGCCGGTGCCGTTCGTGAGCGCCCAGTCGGCGTCGAAGATCGACTGCACGTCCGCGATGTCTTCGATGTCCTTGTCGACGATGCCGTAGTTGCGCTCGGTGCGCATCGCATCGACGTTCCAGTTCATCGACATGATCACGGCCTGCGATTTGTCGATGATCATGTATTTCGCGTGCGAGTACGTGTAGAGCGACGGCGCCCACTTCCAGTTGACGTTCGCCGCCGTGAAATCCGGCGTGACGTTCATGTTGCCGGCTTCGTCCTTGTCGAGCAGCATGCGCACGACGACGCCGCGCTGCTTCGCCGCGATGACCTTCTGCGCGATCGAATCGACGGTGAACAGATACATTTGGATGTCGAGCGTCGACTGCGCGCCGTCGATCAGCTGGCCCATCTTCGTCTCGAGCCCGGTCGGTCCGACGAACGATTCGACCGGCACCGTGCGCGGCGTCAGTGCGGTGCAGCCCATGCCGTCGGGTGCGTCCGGCAACACGACCGCGGCGTCGACGTCATCTGCAGCTTCGTCCGCAGGGCGGCAGGCGACGAGCGCGAGCGCGAGCGCGAAGAGGACAGCCGACTTCATCGGCCGCCGACTATGCAGGCGCATGTAGCGATTCCCAAGCACAAACGTCACGTGTCCGCTGTCACGTCGCTGCAAACCGCCGGTTGCAGAGGAGCGACGGGAGATCGATGGACCCCCAACTACTTTTTGCGTTGCTCGTTCGGGCACATACCGGTGGCTTCGCCGGCGGCCTTCGGACACAAGCCGTAGAGCTCGTGGCGGTGACGCAGCACGGTGAAACCGCCGAGGCGCGACGCGATCCTGTCTTGTAGGCGCTCGATCTCGTCGTCCTCGAACTCGAGGATGAGGCCGCACTTCACGCAGATCAGGTGATCGTGATGATCGCCGACCACCTCGTAGCGCGCCTGGCCGTCACCGAACTGGCGCTCGACCGCGAGCCCGCTATCGACCAGGAGCTTGAGCGTGCGGTAGACGGTCGCGTAGCCAACACGCGGCTGGCGCTTGCGGACCTTGGTCAAGAGCTCGTCGATCGATACGTGATCGCGCGTACGCAGGAACATCTCCACGATGGCCTCGCGCTGCGCCGTCACGTTGAGCCTGCGATCCGGGCTGGAGCTGCGCCACCGCTCCTTGAGCTCGCCGGTATCGTTGGGACGGAAGTCCGAGCGCTGCTCCCCCATACCGTTTCAGCTTCCCCGCAACTGCTCGACGCGTCAAGCGATCTCGCGCGGGTGACTTTTCAGTTCCTCCCGGGTAAGGTGCCGCCGTGGCCGACGCACCCGACCTCGGTTTCGACGCGATCCTCGTGCGTTTGCGCGAGGTCGTACAGAAGCTCGAGTCGGGTGAGCTGTCGCTGGAGCAGTCGCTCGCGGTCTACGAAGAAGGCGTGCAGCTCGCGCGACGCGGCCAGCAACTTCTCGCATCCGCGGAGAAGCGCGTCGAGATCCTGGTGAGCGCTGCCGGTGGCGTGCAGACGGTCCCGTTCGACGAGCCCAATGGAACGTAAATGTCGGCGACGCTGGCTCCCTCGAGTGCACCCACGCAGCTAGCTGCGTTTCTCGAGGAAGCGCGTGTGGCTGTCGACGCCGAGCTCGATCGCCGACTGCGCGTCGTTCCCGCGGCTCGGAGTGAATCCGAGCCGCTCCATTCCTGGGGCGACGATCCCGGACGACTCGCCGAAGCGATGCATTATGCAGCGACGGGGCCAGGCAAGCGGCTGCGCCCTGCCCTCGTGATCGCAGCGTGCGAGGCGTGCGGCGGCACGCGCGCGCAAGCGATGCCCGCGGCCGCTGCGATCGAGATGCTGCACGCGTACACGCTCGTGCACGACGACCTACCGGCGATGGACGACGACGACGAGCGCCGCGGCCGGCCGACCGTGCACATCGCGTTCGGTGAAGCCATCGCGATCCTCGCCGGTGATGGTTTGCTCACAGCCGCGTTCGGCGCGCTCGCCGAGCTCGGTCCGCGCGCGGGAGATGCGGTGGCGGTGCTCGCACGACGTGCTGGCGTGCACGAGCTACTCGGAGGACAAGCGATCGATCTGACGACCGCGCGCGAGACGCTGCACGATCTCGGCGCAATCGAACGCATGCACGCGGCCAAGACCGGAGCGCTGTTTGCCGCTGCCGCCGAGCTCGGCGCGATTTCAGCCGGAGCGGACAATCACACTCGTAACGCGCTCGCCCGCTTTGGCATGGCGATCGGCATCGCGTTTCAGCACGCCGACGATCGAGATGATGCCGAGCTTACAGAACATGCAGAGCGAGCCGCCGAACGCATGCGCGTGTTGTGTGGTGAGGCGCGTCAGGCAGTCCAGCCACTTGGCTCGACACTGCTCGACTCGCTCGCGAGTTGGATTGCAGCGCGAGCGTGACTCACGGTACGAATTAGTTCGTGCCCGTGCCTCCCGACGAGTGGGAAGAAGAGACCACGGCGGCGACTGATCTCGAGGAGCTCCGCGAGAAGCTGTCGACCGTCGGTGTCGCTCGGACCAAGCCGGTGCTCACCGTATTGACCGGCAGCGCGTCGGGCAAGCAGTACAAGGTCTCGAAGGGCACTGCCGTGATCGGCCGCGCGCCGAACGTCGAGCTGCGCGTCGAAGACGATGGCATCTCTCGCGCGCATGCGCGCATTCGCGCCGAGACCGTTCGCGCGTGGGTCGAGGACCTCAAGAGTCGCAACGGCACGTTCGTGAACGGCACGCGGATCACCGCGACGACCGAGTTGCGCGACGGCGACAAGATCCAGGTCGGCCGCGGCACCGTGATCCGGTTCGGCTTCCAGGACGATCTCGACGAGTCGTTCCACGAGAACTTGATGTCGTCGGCGCTGCGCGACGGCCTGACGAAGTTGTTCAACAAGCGCTACTTCCTCGAGCGCCTCGACAGCGAGCTGAAGTTTGCTGCGCGGCATGGCACCGCGTTGTCGCTGCTGATGCTCGATCTCGATCACTTCAAGAAGATCAACGACAGCCGCGGCCACGTCGCCGGCGACACCGTGCTCGCGACGGCCGCCGCCGTGTTGCAGCGCTCAGCGCGCAACGAAGATGTCGTAGCTCGCTTTGGCGGTGAGGAGTTCGGGATCATCCTGCGCGCGATCGAGCTCGAGTCCGCACTGGTGATGGCCGAGCGCGTCCGCAAGCTGGTCGAGGCAACGCCGATCGCTATCGACGGCGGCAAGATCTTGCACGCGACGATCTCGATTGGCGTCGCCTGCTACCCCGCGACGCAGGCCAACACACCGGAAGAGCTCGTCGACGCCGCCGACAAGGCGCTCTATCGGGCGAAGAACGCAGGGCGTAACCGCGTCGAACGCTAACTCTGGCCAGGGAATTTGTCCTGGCGGATCCACGTTGCTAGCTTCAGGCAATGGGACGCATTGCGTGGCTCGTGTGCGCGGTTCTCTGCGCTTGTTCCGGTGACGATTCCCATCGCCACACGAAGACCCCGAAAAATCCTGGCCCGCCAACGACGCCAGCCGCTGCGGTGCTACCCGGCGGGCTGTCGGAGAGCATGGTCGCGTCGTACTGGACGACTCCCGACGAGCTCGCCGGCGCCGCGAAGTTTGCACTCGAAGACTACAAGGCAGCTGCCGACGCGTTCGGCCGTGCGCTCGCCGCGACGAAGGATCCGGATCGCGCTGCTCGGCTCGATCTGATCCTCGGCCTTTGCTACGAGCGAATCGACGACGCGGCCAACGCCGCACCGCACTTCACGGCCGCGTACGCGAAGCTGCCGGAGCTCGCCGACTACATCGGCTATCACGCCGCGCGCGCTCTCTCGCTCACGCAGAAGTACGACGAAGCGAACGCGCTCGCACAGAAGGTCGCGAAGGACTCGACCGTCGGTGCCGACACCGAGATTCTGATCGGCGATCTGATCCGGCGTAAGAGCGACTGGGCCGCAGCCGTTACGCACTTTCGCGGCTACCTGACGGCGCATCCGAACGGACCGTTTCGCTCGGAGGCGCGCTTCGATCTCGCCGAGGCGCTGGAGAATTCGAAGGGCGATCAGCAGGAAGCGATCAAGCTGTATCGCCAGATCACCGTCGACGATCCGCTGTCGTCGTGGACGACGAAGGCGCGGGCGCGCCTCACCGCTCTGAAGGTGGCCGAGACGTTCACGGCGGCCGAGCAGATCGCGCGCGGCATGGAGCTGTTCGATGCGATGCGTAACCCGGAGTCCGAGGCGGCATTCACGGCCGCGCTCGCCGATCCGAAGGTCACAGCGGCCGAGAAGTGCGTCGCCTCGTATCACAAGGCGCAGAGCCGGTTCAAAGCGCGCGATCGCGCCGGCGCGGCACCGATGTTCGACGCCGCGTCCGTTGCATGCAAAGCCGCGGCGAACACCGATCTGTGGATCAAGTCGGAGTATCAGGCCGGCCGCTCGTACGCGTTCAACGGCCAGCACGAGACCGCGATCACGCACTACCAGGCGGCGCAGGCCGTCGATTCAAAGCACAGCTACGCCGACGACGCGCTCTTGCGCGAGGCCGAGGAGTGGGCGTCGCTGAACAACGGCGCGAAGGTCGAAGAGGTGCTGTCGTCGTTGCCGACCAAGTTCCCGACCGGTGACAACGTCGCCGAGGCGATGTGGCGGCTCGGTTGGCGAGCGTGGCTGGACAAGAAGTACGACGACGCGATCAAATGGTGGAAGGAGCAGATCCGGCTCGTTCCGCGCGACGACAACTACTACGGCGAAGGCCAGGCGCAGTACTGGCTCGGCCGCGCGTACATGGCGAAGAACCAGAAGGCCGACGCGATCGCGCAATGGCAGACCACCGTGCGCAGCTATCCCGCCGCCTACTACGCACTGCTCGCGCTCAACCGGCTGCAGGAGAACGCGCCCGAGGACTACAAGAAGCTCGTCGCCGAGATCTCGACCGACCCGGCCGGCTACGATCCGAAAGCACCGGCGTTCGTGTTCAAGCCGCGTCCCGAATGGAGCGCGCCTGGTTTTCAGCGCGCGATGGAGCTGCTCCGGCTCGGCATCGGCTCGGCTGCAGAGCCCGAGCTGAAGAAGCTCGGCTTGGCGGCGCCCCCCGGCAAGAGCCGCGTGAACGATGCCGATCAGATCGAGAAGCTGTGGGCGATGGCGTTTCTGTTCGACCGTGCCGGTCGCTATGCCACGTCGATCTGGCCGACGCGCTGGCACATCCTCGACTACCGCACGCAGTGGCCGATCGGTGCGAATCGCGCGCGCTGGCTGATCGCGTATCCGCGCGGCTACTACGAGTTGCTCTCGCGTCACGCGCAACTCAACCAGGTGCCGTTCGCGATGCAGATCGGCATCGTGCGCGAGGAGAGCGGCTTCAACCCGCTGACCGAGAGCTACGCGAATGCGATCGGCCTCACGCAGATGATTCCGCCGACCGCGAAGGATTTCTCGAAGGGCACCGGCATCGATCCGACGCGCGAGAACCTGCGCGATCCGGAGAAGAACGTGACGATCGGCTCGCGGTTCCTCGGCCACCTCTACAAGACGTTCAAGGGCTTCACGAGCCTGATCCCGACCGGCTACAACGCGGGCCCGACCGCGGTGAAGCGCATGCTGAAACTGCGCGGCACGTATGCGCCCGACGAGTTCGTCGAGAGCATCGTCGACGACCAGGCGCGCAACTACACGAAGCGCGTCACTGGCTCGTTCTTCACCTACAGCTGGCTGTACGAGAAGACGATCCCGACGATGCCGAACCAGTTCCCGGCCGACGTCCTGCCGAAGTGATCAGTTGCAGCGAACGGTTACCGGCGATCCGCGGCACCGGGCGCTGGTGCCTTCGCAGTCTTGTCGAGGCCGATCTCGCGAGCGTCGCTGCCCACCGTCAGTTCGCGACGATGATGCCGCAGCCGAGGCGCGCTCCGGCCGACGTCATCGTGCCGTCGTCGGCGCTCATGTGGAAGATCACCGCGTGATCGGCGACGTCGGTCATGAGGTTGCCGTCGCCGACCGTCCACGTCGTGCTCGTGATCGTCAGCGTACCGCTGCCATCGGCAGCGATCGTGATGTTGCCGGTGTCACCGGTGTGGTGCATCGGCGAGTCCGGCAGGCCGTGCGTTGCCGAATCGCCCTGGGTCTCGCCATCCCAGTGTGCGCCGGCATCCATGCCGTCGTTGCCGCACGCCGGGTTCTGGTGGATGTGAAACCCGTGGTCGCCCTCGGGCGCGTCCGCGATGGTCACGGTCATCGTCACGGTGCCGTCGTGCGACTTGAAGTCGACGTTACCGGTCACGGTGTTCCCCGTGGTCGGCTGGATCACCGCGTTGGCCGTCTTGTCGGCCGGTACCGGCTTCTTGTCCGAGCCGACGATGCAACCGCTCAACAAGACCACCACACACCCGATGAGCTTCATCGCGTTCCCCATGGTGGGGCCATCGTACTACTTCGGCGGCATGCGGAGCGAACCATCGAGCCGGATGGTCTCGCCGTTGAGATAGCCGTTCTCGACGATCGCGACGACCAGCGCGCCGTACTCGTCGGGTGAGCCGAGGCGCTTGGGGAACACGACGTCGGCCGCGAGCGCCGCGCGCTTGTCCTCGGGCAACGCGCCGAGCATCGGCGTATCGAAGATGCCAGGCGCGATCGTGAGCACGCGAATTCCGACGGGTGCGAGGTCGCGGGCGGCGGGCAGCGTCATGCCAGCGACGCCGGCCTTCGACGCCGAGTAGGCAATTTGCCCGATCTGGCCGTCGAACGCGGCGACGGACGCCGTGTTGATGATCACGCCGCGTTCGCCGTGCTCGAGCGCTTCGGTCTTCGCGATCGCGGCGGCACCGAGCCGCAGCACGTTGAACGTACCGATGAGGTTCACGCCGACCACGGTCTTGAACAGCTCGAGGTCGTGCGGCTTGCCGGTCTTGTCGAGCGTGCGCGATGCCCAGCCGACGCCGGCGCACGACACGACCACGCGCAATGGGCCGAGCGTGCCCGCCTGCTGGATCGCGGCTTCGACCTGCGCGGCGTCGGTGACGTCGGCCTTCGCGAACTGCTGGCCGAGCTCGGTCGCGAGCTCTCGGCCGCGCGCTTCGTCGCGATCGACGATCACCGCGCGCGCGCCACCCGCGACGAGCCTGCGAACCGTGGCGGCGCCGAGACCCGACGCGCCACCCGTGACGAGAGCAACCGATCCGGAGAGCTTCATGCCCCGGACAGTACGTTCAGATGCTCTCGCAGATCGAGCCGATGAAACTGTAAACGCCGAGGTCCGAGTAAATCAGCGCCGAGTTCGCGTCGACATCGAGCGAAACGAGCGCCGAGCGCTTCTCACCCTTCACCCATTGCACCGTGTCCTTGCCCTCGCTCGTGTCGCGCACGATGCGCAGATCGCCGGTCTTCGTCGCGAAGATGTCGCCCGCGGTATCGCTCGCGACATCGGTGAGCGGCTTCTGCTTCATCGCGCCCTTCTTGCCGACGAACACGCGATAGCCCTTGCCGCCGTACTCCTTGCGGATGACGTCGACGTAGTAATAAACGCCCGAGTCGTCGCGCGCGAGCATGTACGGGCGGCGGATGATCGCGCTCGAGAAGAACGCGCCCTTGTCGATGACCGCTTTCGCCTTGTCGCCAGTGAGCTCGGTGAGCGGCGTCTTCGAATCGTTGCCGCACGTCTTCTGGTACGTGCCGTCGGCCTTCTTCTGGATGCCACCCGGCTGGACGTGCGGGACGCGCGGCGCCCACACGCTAACGTCCCACGCGCCCGTGCTGCCGTCGGAGTAGCGGCCGATGATGATCTGATCGTAGAGGTTCTTGTTCTTGCCACCGACGCCATAGAACACGTGGCCATCGGAGCCCGGCACGACGAGGTAGAGCGCACCGTCGGCGTCGGTGAGGACGATCATGTTGTCGCGGAACGGCTTGATATCGACCGTCTTGGGCTTTGGGTCTGCGGCAGCGCTCGTCGACAGCGCCACCAGCACAAGCCACCAACCTCGTGCACGCATCGGTGTCTCATTATACGCTTGCCGCCCATGCAGAATTCACCTGCACGATCGAGCCTCGATGTGGGGTCGGTGATCGCCGACACTTACACGGTCGAAGCGCTGATCGGACGCGGTGGCATGGGCGCGGTGTTCCTCGCGAGCCACAAGCGGCTTCCCGGCAAGCAGGTCGCCATCAAGGTGCTCCACGCCGAGCTCGCGGGCGAGGAAGTGCTCGCGCGGTTCAAGCGCGAGGCGGAGATCGCGTCCCGGCTCGGCCACCCGAACATCGTGCAGGTCCACGACTTCAACGTGATGCCAGACGGCACCCCGTACCTCGTGCTCGAGTACCTGCGTGGCGAGTCGCTCGCCCAGCGGCTGAAGGGCGGACCGATGCCACTCGAGGCGACGCTGTCGACCGTGCGCCAGGTTGGCTCGGCACTCGCGGTCGCGCATCGCGAGGGCATCGTGCATCGCGATCTCAAGCCGCAAAACATCTTCCTCGTTCCGACCGAAGTCGACGGCCGCATTGTCGAGATCGCGAAGGTCCTCGACTTTGGCATCTCGAAGATCCGTGGCTCGACAACGGTCAAGACGCAGGACAGCGCGCTGCTCGGCACGCCGCAGTACATGGCGCCCGAGCAGGCGACGGGCCAGCACTCGAGCGTCGACGACCGCACCGACGTATTCGCGTTCGGCGCGATCGTCTACGAGATGCTGTCGGGTCAACCCGCGTTCTCGGGCGAGACCATTCCCGAGGTCGTGTTCAAGGTCGTCTACGAGCAGCCGATGCCGCTCGCGCAACGCGTGTCCGGACTGCCGGAACGCATCACGGCGGCCGTGCACCGCGCGATGGCGAAGAATGCCGACGAGCGCTTTCCGAACGTCGGTGCGTTCGTCGAGGCGCTCACCGGTCAGCCGCTCGCGAGCACGCGACCGGGCGCTTCGATCCCGCCGCCTGATCTCGGCTTCGCCGCCGGCTCGCGTGCGCCGACCACGGGCCAGGACGCATTCGCGCAGACGATGGGCTCCGGCGACCACGGTCCCGCCGCGCAACCGAGCGCCGATGGTTCGCCGCCGACCGCGCATGTCCCGCCGCCCGCGCACCGGCTCGGCAGTGCGCCGACGATCGATTCGCAGTCGCAGCAACTCGGACATGCCGGCACTGTCTCCGCGCATCCGCCGCCGGTGAAGCGCAAGACCGGCCTCATCGTCGCGCTCGTGCTTGGCGGCGCGGTGATCGCCGCGGTTGCGATGTACGTCGCGATGAAGAAGCCCGACGACTCGAAGCAGGTCGCGCAGGTCACCGAACCGAGCGACAAGATGGTTGCCGCCGATGCTGCGACGCGCGCAGAAGTGCCGGTCGTAGTCGCCGACGCAGCCGCCGGTGTCGAGAAGAAAGCGGAGATCGACATCGGCTCGGGCTCGAGCCGCTCCGGCACGACGAGCCCACAAGAGGAAGCGAAGCCGGCGAAGCAGGACGACAGGTCGGCGAAGCAGGACAAGCAGCCGAAGCACGAGGACAAGCCGCCGAAGCAGGACGGCAAGCCGCCGGCTGTCGACGAGGAAACCGACGATGGTGACGAAGCGGTGAAAAAGAAGCTGAGCGACGCGGAGGCCGCGCTCGCCGCGAACAACTGGAATCGCGCCGAGCAGCTCGCGAACGCCGTGACAAGGAGCCAGGACGCGAACGCGCGCCAGAAGCTGCGCGCGACGATGATCTTCGGAACCGTGCAGTGCCTCGGGCGCAATGACGAAGGCCGTGCGCGCGCCGAGCTTCGCAAGCTGACCGTCGCGCCGAAGATGCGCCGCAAGCTGATCGACGCGTGCCACAGCGCTGGGTATCTACAGAACGTTCGTTAGGTCACGAGTCGAAGCGCGGCCGCTCGCCGCGGAGGCTGGACGGGCAACTGTCTCCGCAGGACGTCGGTCTTCGCCCCGTGATCGGCGCGAGCACGCCCCGCTAGCCGCCGGTTTCGCGGCGCAACTGTCTCTGCATGACGTCGGCCTTCGCCGTGTGATCGGGCGTCGACGCGAGAACGCGGCGAGCTGCACGGAGCCGGCGAGCGCGCGTCCGACGTCAACGCGAGATGCCGCGCTCGCCGCCGGTTTCGCGGCGCAACTGTCTCTGCAGGACGTCGGCCTTCGCCGTGTGATCGGGCGTCGACGCGAGAACGCGGCGAGTGCACGGAGCCGGCGAGCGCGCGTCCGACGTCAACGCGAGATGCCGCGCTGGCGGCGCAGCGGATGGGGTCGATCCGGCGACTGTAACTAGGTAGGCCGCGCCTTGTTCCGCGCGTACCTTGCCCTCGCTCGCGCCGGCGTCGACCGTTCTTCGGCAGGCGCCGGGTCGACGCCCATCCGCGGAGCCGCCGAGCGCGGCGAGCGTGCGGGCGCTCTTCGACGGCGAGCGTGCGTGCGGGCGCTCTTCGGCGGCGAGCGTGCGGGCGCTCTTCGGCGGCGAGCGTGCGGACGCTCTTCGGCGGCGCTCGCGAGGTGAGCCGCAGCGCTAGTGCAGCAGCGCGAGCACGCGCCGCTCGCCGCGCGGTCCTGCGACGGAAAAGTCGATGTACTCGCCCGAGCGCAGGCTGCGGGATGCCAGCACGAGCCCGGCGCCGACGTTGCCGCTCACCGCGACGTCGTCGATCGATGTGATCTGCTCGCCGGGCGCGAGCCGGATCGCGAGCGCGAGCTGCGCGGCGCTGATCCCGGGCGCGACATCGACGATCGTTGGCGCGGGCTCCTGGCGTTGGGACAACGCGAGCGTCGCCACCTGCGCGGGTACCACATGCGTCACGTGAACCTCCGGGCGCATCACGAGCAGCGCGAAGCACGCGGCCAACAGGCCGATCGCGAACGAGCGGAACACGACCATGGGCGCATCGAACATGGGCGCGTGATGTTGCAACGCGGCTGCCAGGCCGACAGCCGTGCCTTCGCCGGGTTAGCGGCATTCGCCGCGCGCACGCGTGCCGAATTGGCAGCGCGCGTCCGCGGGCGAGTGACGATTTCTCGTCGCGCAGCGCCTGTTGGGTCCTGCCTGACGATTTCTCGTCGAGAAGCGTCTTACGAGGTCTTCTTGATCTGCTGTGTGAGGTAGTTCTGCTCGCCGACCTGACGGATGAGCTCGAGCTGGGTCTCGATCCAGTCAGTGTGCTCTTCTTCGGAGACGAGGATTTTCGTGAACATGTCCTCGGTCGCGTTGTCCTTCGCGTTCCGCGCGGCAACGATGCCCTGGTTCAAGAACGCGATCGCCGCGTACTCCAGCTGCAGGTCGCTCTCGAGCTGCTCTTTCACGGTCTCGCCAACGCGCAGCTTGTGATAGCGCTGCAAATTCGGCACACCTTCGAGGAACAAGATGCGGCTGATGATGTCATCGGCGTGTCGCATCTCGTCGATCGACTCCTCGCGGATCTTGTGCGCGAGTCGCTCGTAACCCCAGTTCTCACACATCTTGGCGTGGATGAAGTACTGGTTGATCGCGGTCAGCTCGTTCGTGAGGAGCTGATTCAAGAGCTCCAGGATCTCCTCGTTGCCCTTCATGGGCGCAAGGTAACCCAGGTCTTCTGCCGGGTGGCTAGCAGGCGCCCGCGGAGATCGCGCAACCGTGTCGGCCGCGAAGCGACGCCGTTAGCGGAGGCGACACGCTTAGCGAGCGAGGCGAACCGAAACCAGCTCGCTCGACGTGTCACGATGCTCTTGCGCGCAGTCACGGCTGCAACCGGCCGCGCCCTTGGCAACGAGCCGCTCGCGCAGCTCATCGACGCATGCGCCACAGCCGGTACCCGCACCGCAGCGGCGACTGATCTCTTCGACCGTGCGCGCGCCGTCGTCGATGATCGCATCGACGTCGCGATCCGATATCGGGTGGCACATGCAGACGATCATCTGAAATTGATAATGCATTTCAAAAGCAGAAACGTCAAGCCACCTCATTTACTGGCGCAACCCATTGGAAGTCCTACACTCTAGCCATGTACCGATGCCTCCTCCTCATCGCCCTTGCCGTTTTCGGCTGCAACAAGGGCGACGAAGGCGAAACGCAGGTGAAGCCACCCGACCTCCACGTCGTGAGCTTGGGCAACGAGCCGCGCCGGCTGCTTCGCTATCAGGCACCTAAAGGAACCACCACGACGCTCGAGATGGCGGTCGATGTCGAGGTCACGGCGGGTGACATGGGCGGACCGATGCCAACGATCGTGATGACGCTCGCGATGCAGGTCGAAGACGTGCTGCCCACCGGCATGAAGCTGCGCACGACCGTTGTCGACGCGATGGCACGCGACAAAGACGAGACGCGCGTCGCGCCGAACGCGCTCACGGGGCCGCTCGAACAGATCAAAGGCATCGTGCTCACTACCACCATGACGCCGACCGGTCGGCTGATCGGCACGAAGGTCGATCCCGGGAGCAAGCAGCTACCACCGACCGCGCAGACGCAGCTCGCCGCGCTGACTGCCAGCTTGGATCAGTTGATGATGCCGCTCCCCGAGGAGCCCGTCGGCGTCGGCGCGGTGTGGCGCAACTCGAAGCCGCTCGAGCAGAACGGCATGAAGATGATCGCGGTCAACACCGTGTCGATCACCGCAATCACCGGCGACAAGGTGAGCTACTCGATCGAGACGCAGGTGCACGGCGACGATCAAACGATCCAGGACAGCGGCCTGTCCGTCACGGTCAAAGACATCACCGGAACCGGCACCGGCATCGGCGTGATCGACCTGCGCACGCTCGCACTGACGAGCGAGCTGTCGACGGAATTCCGCAGCGCGATGCAGGCAGCCGGCGAAGGCTCGGCCACGCCGATGCGCATGGCGATCGCGACGCACGTCACGCCGAAATAGCTACGGTGCGCAGAGCGCGCCGTACTTCTTGCAGCTGCCGCCGGCGACCTCGTCGCACTTGTGGTGCAGGCCGTCGGTCGCGGAGAACATGCACGCGCTGGCCGGTGCGCACGCCGCGCCCCACTGCTGGCAACTGCCCTCGACGGACCGCGCGCACTGCTTGTACGTGCGATCGACTGCGTCGTACATGCAATTGTCCGTCGGCGTGCACGGGCCGCCGAAGTGGAAGCACGCTCCCGCCCCGCCCGACAGGCACGTGAAGTAGCCGTTCGCGCCGGCGTGATACGCGCAGCTCGGTTGCAAGCAGCCGACGTCGGGCACCGTGCCGACGGGTCCTGCTGCGGGTTTCGCCGAGCCGCTGCCCGCGCCGACGACCTTCGATCCCCCTGTCCCACCGCCCGTCTTCACATCGGTGGTGGTCTTTGGGCCGCAGGCGACGAGCGCGATCAACAGAGGCAGGAGCCGTAGCACTGCCGGAATATAGCGTGTCGTTCGCCAAAGTCCCGGTGTAGCGTTGGCGAGTGAGGTGGATGCTGATCGCCTGCTTGT
>DASUFX010000315.1:0-15113 GCA_036274355.1 Kofleriaceae bacterium
CGCACCGTCAAACACGATCGCCGAGCCGGCAGGCATCGTCGCGGCGACGCTGTCGTACTCGCGGTGATCAGGATGTTCTTGGCCCCAGCGATGCGAGCCGGGAATCACTTCGGTCGCACCGTTCTCCTCGGAGAACTCCTCGATCGCCCAGATCACGCTGACTGCGAGCGGCAGCCGGTGCGGGCGCGGCATGAAGTAGAACGCGTCGTCGGTGTGCCACGCCTGCGATTGCTCGCCAGGGTGGAGGCGAATCGACTGCAGCGTCGACAACAGGAAGTTCGGCATGAGCAGGCGCTCGACGAGCGCCATCACGCGCGGATGCTCTGCGAGCCGCAGGAACACGTCGCCCTTCGCAGCGAGGCTGTACACGCGCTGGCTTTTTTGGCCCTCGAACGCGTTGCGTCCCATCGGCCGGTTCTCCTCGTAGGGCGCGAGCGCTGCGATGAGCTCGGCGAGCTCGCTCGCAGAGAGCACGTTCTCGAGGATCACGAACCCATCACGTTCGAACTGCTCGAGCTCCTCATCCACCATGAGACGATGCTAGCAGCGATCAGCTTTGCGTTGCGGCGCGCACGAGCGCCACTGCGATCACCGGAGCGGTCTCTGCTCGCAGCACGCGTGGTCCCAGTCCAAGCGAGATGAAGCTTGCAGTCGCGAGCGCATCGTGCTCTTCGGGTGCGAAGCCGCCTTCGGGGCCGCTGATGATCGTTAGATCCTCGCTGCTCGGCCACGCGCCGCGATCGGCCGCTGGATCGAGGACGATCCGAACTCCGGCGGGCAGCGCTGCGAGTGCTGCCGCGAGCGACGCCGCGCTCGTCACCGACGGAATCGACGCGCGTCCGGACTGTCGCGCCGCTGCTTGCGCGAGCGCCTGATAGTGCTCGACGCGCGAAACGAGCCGCGCGCCGTCGAGCTTGACGACCGCACGCACGGCCGGCCACACGACGATCTCGTCGACGCCGACCTCGACGAGCTTCTCGATGCAGGTGTCCATGCGGTCGCCTTTGATCAGCGGCACGAGCACGCGCACGCGCGGCGGCGCATCGACGATGTCCTCCACCGCATCGACGCGCACGATCGTATCGGCATCGCTGATCTTCGCGATCACGCCGCGGGCTCGTTTACCGGCGCCGTCGGCGAGCTCGATCGCATCGCCGGTCCGTGCGCGCCGCACATGCGAGAGGTAGTGATGCTCGTCGCCGCGCACGGTGAGGTCACCGACGGCGAGCGAGGTCACGTAGATGCGCACGGGTGCAGTCTAGACCCAAATCCGTCGTGCTCGTAGACGTGCACGATCCGGCGACGCTCATCGGTGACGTCGCTCGGACAACCCGCCTAGGTTGATCGATATCGCTGCCAGACTCGGATGCTCGAAACCCGCTTCGAGCCGCGATGCTCGCCGGGGCGTCGATGGCTCGAGGACGTCGCGCCCTCTATGACGTACGCCGCTCAACCGTCGTGTACGCAGGTGGGGTCTAGACCTCGAGCACGACCGACGACCACTCGGGGTCCGCCGCGCTCGCGCGAATCTTCACGAGCTTCATGCCGGCCGCGACGAACTCGTCTGCAAGCGGTTGTGCTTGCGGCGTGAGCAGGCCCGACAAGATCAGCGTACCGCTGCAGCGCTTCATCAGCGCCGCTTTGAGCTCGCGGATCACGTGCGCCTGGATGTTCGCGAGCACGAGCGGGAACGATTCGATGAGGTCACCGACCGGCGTCGCGTTCGCGTCGATGCGATCGGCGACCTTGTTGACGAGCGCGTTCTCGGCCGTTGCCTGGACCGCGATCGGATCGTTGTCGATCGCGACGCACGTCGCGGCAGGCCAGCGCTTTACCGCGGCGATCGCGAGAATGCCCGAGCCGCAACCGACGTCGAGCACGCGCGCGGGTGCTGCGCCTGCATCGGCCATCACCTGCATGTGCTCGAGCACGAGACGCGTGCTTGCGTGCGTGCCGGTGCCGAACGCCATGCCGGGATCGAGATCGATCACGACGTCCTCGGCCTGCTGTTCGTACTTCTCCCAGCTCGGCACCACGACGAACTGGCGAGTGAGTCGACTGACCTTGAAGAACTTCTTCCAGGCGTCGCGCCACTCCGCTTCGGGCAGCGCAGCAGCGGAACGCACGCGCACCGGATCGACGGCAGCACCACCGGCCGCCCAGCGCGCGACTGCATTCCGCGTGTCGATGAGCGCGGCAGAGACGTCGCTCGCGGCGACCCAGAACACGACCTCATCGCCGCGCAGCTCGGTACCGGCCGCGGCGGCGGGGATTTCATCCGCGATCAACGCGGCGACGTCGTCGACGTCTGCTGCGCCCACCGGAACGATGATCTCGACCCAATCACCCATGAAACAAAGAAAGGCCGCTAGTGCAGCGGCCTCGATACGTTAACTCGCTCGATCGTCGAGCGCGAGAATCAGCGCGTCGGAGCGGGCGTCACGCGACGCTTCATCTCACGGCGCAGACGCTTGCGGGCTTCGCGGGTCTTGCGCTTGCGCTTGACCGAGGGCTTCTCGTAGAAGCGGCGGCGCTTCAGCTCCTGCAAGATGCCCTCTTTGGACATCTTCTGCTTGAGGATCTTCATCGCCTTCTCGAGGCTGTCTCGAACCTCGACCTCGACGGGCTTTCCGAACGTGTTCTCCATGGGGAGGACAGTGGGTACCTGATCAACCCCCAGCGGTCAAGCACCGCTTGGGGGGATAGGACCTACGACTTGGCGTTGTGCTTGTAGAACAACGTGATCGTTAGACAGTGGAACTCAGAATCCGACGACTGCGTCACGATTTTGTCGACGATTTCGTGCTCGGGATGGCTGCGAATCCAATCGGTGATGAGCTCACCCAAGAGCTCACGCTCTTTGGCCTTCGTCGCCGAGAAAACCTTCACACCGGTCACGTCGATCATCGTCCGCCCCTCATCCTGGTTAGTCTGCTGCTGCACTCGTGCCACGGCACCTCTCCTCAACGTCAAAGCGGCTCTTGGGGGCCGCTGGGTTTCAATGGAAGCCAACTCTGAGGCACGATCTCGTTTCAGTCAATCGGGATAATTCCAGGCTGGGTGAACTCAGGGTTAATTACCTCTTTCGGCCGTAAGTACTGGCATCCCCATTACGTTCGGCTAGTGTCTCACCCGCTCGAAGGGAGAATCCGATGAGAGTTTTGCTGACCGTCCTGGCGGCGCTGTGGCTCACCGCCCCCGCGTCCGCGGCGCCGAAACCGGCGATCGCCCAGCTCCCCAAAATCGAGCGTTTCACGCTCGCGAATGGCCTCGAAGTCGCGTTCCTCGCCATCGATACGGCGCCCGTTGTCGCGGTCCAGGTTTGGTATCACGCCGGCAGCAAGGACGAGCCTCGCGACCGTCGCGGCTCGGCCCACATGTTCGAGCACATGATGTTCAAGGGGACGAAGCACGTCCGCGCCGAGGCGCACGCGCAGTTCATCAACGGCATCGGCGGCAACGTCAACGCGACGACCGACGAAGACGCCACGCACTACATCAACGCGCTGCCGAGCGACTACCTCGACTTCGCGGTGCAGCTCGAAGCCGAGCGCATGCGCAATCTGCTTTTTCGCAAAGAGATGATCGACACCGAGCGCGAGGTCGTGAAGGAGGAGGTTCGCCAGCAGGAGAACTCGCCGATCGCGAAAGGCTTCCTGCGCTTCCTCGCGATCGCGTACACGAAGCATCCGTACGCGTGGACCGCCGGCGGCGACATCAAGGATCTCGACGCGACGACGCCGGCCGACTTGAAGACGTTCTACGACCACTACTACCAGCCGAACAACGCGATGCTCGTCATCGTCGGCAAGGCGACACTCGCGCAGGTGAAGGCGAGCGTCGAGAAACATTTCGGCCCGATCGCCAAAGCAGCGGAGCCGCCGCGTCCCGCAAAGGATGCACAGGAGCCGGCACAGACCGCGAAGCGGCGCGAAGTCGTCGAGCCAAGCGGCGTTGGCATCACGTTCATCGGCTGGCACATTCCGGCCGCGAAGGACAAGGACGTCTACGCGCTGCAGGTCGCGTCGATCATTCTTGGTGCCGGCGAGTCGTCGCGCCTCAAGGTGCGGCTCAAGACGACGGACCCGAAGACGAAGAAGCCACTCGCGCTCGATGGCGGTGCCGAAGCGCTCGTCCGCGAAGACCCAGGCATGGTGATCGCGCTCGGCGCGTACCTCGACAAGGAGCAGATCGATCCGGTCGAGACCGCAATCTTCGACGAGGTGAAGAAGCTCGGCACGGCGGGGCCGACGAGTCAGGAGCTCCGCAAGGCCAAGAACCAGGTGCAATCGGGGTTCGTGTTCTCGCTCGAACAAGCACAGGGCCTCGCAACCGCGATCGGTCGGTCGTGGATCCTGACCGGTGATCCGACCGCATGGCTGCGCGATGTCGACGAGATCGAAAAGGTCTCCGCCGCCGACGTGAAGCGTGTCGTTCAAAAGTACCTCGCCGCCGACAAGGCGACGATCGTCGTCATCCCGCCGAAGGGGCGCTGACATGAAGAAGCTCGTCGTACTGTTCTCGGTCGCGTTCTCCTCCCTCCTCGCGTGCGGCCCCAAGCCGAAGCCGGCGGAGATTCCCGTCCTGCCCGGCGATGGCGACAAGAACGTCGCGAAGCCAACCGACACCGGCGGCGGCAAGACGCAGGCAAATGATCCGTGGGTCGGCCGCACCGACTTGATCGTGCCGCCTGCGCCGAAGGCACCCGCGAAGCTCGAGCTACCTGGCATCGATGAATTCAAGCTCGCGAACGGCCTGCAGGTGTTCGTCGTCAAGAACGCGCGCCTGCCGGTCGTCAGCGTGCAACTCGCGATCAAGGCGGGCCGCATGGACGAGCCGCGCGCCCGCCTGGGCGTCGCCGAAGCAACCGCGGACATGCTGGTCAAGGGCACCACGAAGCGCAACGCAGTGGCGCTCGCGAAGGCGATCGATTTCGTCGGCGGCACGATCGCGGCGGACTCGACGTTCGAGGCGACGCTCGTGTCGTGCAGTGTGCTCGCGCGCAACCTGCCGACGTGTCTCGAGCTGATGCCCGAGATGATCACGCAGTCGACGTTCCCCGACGACGAGCTCAAGAAGGTCAAGGAAGGGATGGTTGCGACCGTGCGCAACCGGCTCGACGACGCGGGCCTGCTCGCGTCCGTGCACGTGCAAAACCTGTTGTGGGGCAACGAGCACGTGCGCGGCTGGGTGAACAGCGAAGCGTCGATCAATGCGCTGCGCCGCGACGACCTGGTCGCGTGGCAGAAGACGTGGTTTCAGCCGAACAACTCGCTGCTCGTGATCGCCGGCGATCTCGATGCGAAGAAGGTGAAATCGGATCTCGAGCGCGCGTTTGGCGGCTGGAAGAAAGGCACCGTGCCGCCGACGCCGTCGTACAAGGAGCCGGGCCTGTCGGGCACGCGCATTCGCCTCGTCGACAAGCCGGGCCAGACGCAGACGCACATCCGCATCGCGCAGTTCGGCATCAAGCACGATGACCCGCGGTTCTTCGACTCGCTCGTGTGGAACTACGCGCTCGGTGGCGGTGCGTTCAGTTCGCGACTCATGAAGGTCGTGCGCGTCGAGGGCGGCAAGACCTACGGTGCGAGCAGCAACTTCGATCGCAACCTCGACAAGGGCTCGTTCGTCGCGTCGACGTTCACACGTAACAGCGAGGCCGTCGCGACGACGAAGCTGATGCTCGGCGAGATCGCGAAGATGGCGAAGGACGGCCCGACGCAAGCCGAGGTCGATTCCGCGATCGCGAACATCGCGGGCGGTTACGGCTTGCGGTTCCAATCGGCCGGCGATGTCGGCTCGGCGCTCGTCGGTGCAGAGCTGCACGGTTTCGGCATCGAGTACCTGTCGAACTTTCCGCTCGTTGTCGGCAAGGTCGACGTCGAGTCGGCGAAGCGCGCGGCGAACGAGATCCTCGATCCGAAGAACTACGTCGTCGTGATGGTCGGCGACGCGAAGGACCTCGAGCCGCAGCTCGAGAAGGCGGGCTGGCGCTACGAGAAGACGACGTTCGCAGAGCCGATCACGAAAGAGCCGAAACAGCCCGAGGCGCCCGTTGATGCGAAATCGCTCGCCGCCGCAAAGCAGATCCTTGCCGAGGCCGTCGCCGCAAAAGGCGGCAAGGCGAAGCTCGCCGCGCTCAAGTCATTGCGCATGGTCGCGACCGGCACGACGAAGATCCAAGGCCAGGAACTGCCGGTCGAGATCGAGCGCGTGTTCGTCGTACCCGACAAGATGCGCATCGACGCGACGCTCGCGAAGCAGTTCAAGGTGATCGTCGGCGTCGACGGCAAGAGCGGCTGGCAGCAAGCGCCGACGCAAAGCGGCGGCTCGCAGACCGTCGACTTCAAGGGCAAGGATATCGAGCAGGCGCAGTTCGAGGCCTGGCGGGAGCCGGAGCTCCTGCTGCTCAAGGCGACCGACAAGGACGCGAAGGTCGCACCCGCGAAGGACGACACGATCGACGGCAAGCCGCATGCCGCGGTTCGCGTCGGATCACCGTTTGGCCCAGACCTCGTTCTCTACATCGACAAGAAGACGAAGCTGATCAGCCGGGTCACGTTCAGCGACGGCGACGCGGTGCAGACCGATGATTTCTCTGACTACAAGGATGTCGGTGGCATCAAGGTCGCGCACAAGCGGGCGAGCACGGGCCAAGGCCGGGTCACGAATCTCGAGGTCACGAAGGTCGAATGGGATCCGAAGATCGATCCAGCCATTTTCAAAAAGCCGGCTAAATAACAAGAGTGCGGTTTCTCGCGGCGTTCGCGATCCTTCTCGGGCTGAGCGGCGTCGTTCGCGCGCAGCCCCGGCCACTCGATCGTGACGAGCTCGACGCGATGGTCGGCGAACAGCCGCCGCAGGTCATCTTGCTGACGTTCGGCGTCGGCGCGCGCATCTTCGAAAAGTTCGGCCACGCCGCGGTGTGCCTCTCGTACCCGGAGACCGGGCGCGAGCCGGTCTGCTTCAACTACGGCGTCACGAACTTCAACGAAGGCTCAGCGATGATCTGGAACTTCCTGCGCACGAAGCAGGTGTTCTGGGTCGATCCGGAGAGCTGGTCGGACATGATCAGCTTCTACGAGGAGGAGGATCGCGACATCTACGAGCAGGTGCTGCCGCTGACGCCCGAGCAGGCGCGCACGTTCGAGAAGGGCATCCTCACGTCACTCGAAGAAGCGCACCGCTACTACCACTACGACCACTTCTTCGATAACTGCACGACGCGGCTGCGCGACATGATCGACAACGTCACCAGCGGCAAGCTGCGGGGCGGTAGCGACGTCGCGTACCCGTTGACGTTCCGCCAGCTCGGTTATCGCGGCCTCTCCGAGCTGCCACCATTGCTCGCGCTCGCCGACTTCGTGATCGGTCGTCAGACCGACGACACCCCGACGCTGTGGCAAGCGATGTTTCATCCGAACGTGCTGCGCGAGCGCGTGGCGAACACGCTCGGCGTCCAGCCGCAGCTGATCTACAAGCGGCACGGCCGGGCGTTTCCGACCAGCGGCTCGCTGTGGAGGTGGCAGATGCTCGCGATCGCGCTCGTCTTCACGGTGCCGCTCGTCATCGCAACGTGGCGTCGGCGGTTCCAGCGCGTTGCTGTGGGATGGGCGACGTTCTACCTGGTGTTCTGGGGCTTATTGATCTGGGGGCTCGCGATCGTGTCGTCGATTCCCGGCGTGCGCTGGAACGAGAACATCCTCGTGTTGATGCCGCTCGACATCGTGCTGCCGTTCCTCGCGATCGAGCGGCGCCGCCGCTATGCGCGGGTTCGCGTCGCCGGCCTGCTCCTCGCGTCGGCATTGTGCGCGGTCGGGCTCCTGCACCAACCCCTCTGGATTCCGATTTTGAGCGCCCTGTTGCCCCTGTCGGTAATCGCATTCGATCAAAAAATTGCCCCTGACCCCGCCTAGCGTGAGGGTGGTGGCATGAGGCGGACCCGCACCATCACCATCGCAGGCCGAGAAGTCAGCGCCGAGGAGGCGCTTCGGTTCGAGGTCGTTCGCGGTGTGCTGATGGGAACGATGACGATCGTGCAAGGGGCAAACAAGCTGCACATGGGCATCTTCGAGCTGTCGAGGCTCGTCAACGGCGCGCGGACTGCGGTGATCAAAGCATTCGGCGAGGACGCGCTGATGCGTGCACGCGAAGAGAGTCAGCTGTCGGCAGCGCAAGCGGCGAGCTAGGCCATCGATGGCCGCCAGTGATAGGCGGCGCCCGCAGCGGATGCGACGCAGAGAATGTGCAAGAGGACGCCGGGCACGATCAGTAGCAAGTAGCCCATCGTGACGAGCGCGAACCACGCGATGCCCGAGAGTGGGCGGCCTGCGTAGAGCTGACCAGCGCCGGGCACGATCATGCTGAGCACGGCGGCAGCGGCTGGATTCGGCGGCTGTCGTGTCTCGAGGTCGTACGAGGGCTCGCGTCGCATCAGCGCGTGTTGTGGACGCAACGGCGCGGCAATGCGCTGGCGGTTGGGGAACACGTAGAACACGTTGCCGTCGTCATCGACTTCGAGTTGAAGCCGGCCTTCACTCGCGAGTCGATCGAGTACGGTCTCGGCATCCTCGATCCTGCACGGCACGTAGTACGCGAGGAGCGGTACCGTGATCACCGCGTCGGTCGTGTACGCGAGATCGAGCAAGCGGTGCTCGATCACAGCAGGGTCGTTTGTACGCGGCATCGTCGGCATTGCTACCTCTTCGGCGGTTTGGCTCCGAGCGCTCGCCATGCGCTGGCAGTGATCGCTTGATCGAGATCGTCGATGCCGGCCCACGGGTCTTGCTTCAGCTTCGCGAGCCGTGCCGGCACCGTTTTCGTCGTGAAGCTTCGCGGGTTGACTCCGTGCGCGAGCTCTTCCCAGGTGATCGGCGTGGCGACGGGCGCATGCTCGCGGGCGCGCGGCGAGTACGGCGTGATGAACGTCGCGTTGCGGCCGTTGCGCAGGTAATCGACGAACACTTTGCCCTTGCGCGCGCGCTTCGCCATGTTCGACGTGTAGAGCTTCGGTTCGTCGGCGGCCATTTTGTCAGCGAACACCTTCGTGAACGCCTTGAAGCTGTCCCAGTCGATCGTGCGTTTGATCGGAGCGCACACGTGGAGGCCTTTGCCGCCGGTCGTCTTGACGAAGCTCGTGAAGCCGAGCTCGCCGAGCCGTCGCCGGGTATCGAACGCCGCGAGCGCGACGCGCTCCCATTCGAGATCCGGGTCGGGATCGATATCGAACACCATGAAGTCGGGACGCTCGACCTTGTCGGCGTGGCAGCCCCAGGTATGGATCTCGAGCGTGCCGAGCTGCGCGAGCCCGACGAGGCCGGGCATGTCGGTCACTTTCATGTAGTCGACGAGCGTTCCGTCTTCCTCGCGCAGCTTCACGGTGCCGATCGATTTCGGCGAACCGGGGAAGATCTTCTTCTGGAAGAAGCACTGCTTGTGCCGACCCTCGGGGCAGCGGACGAGCGTCAGCGGCCGATCCGCGAGCTGCGGCAGCGCCCACTCGGCGACGACCGCGAGGTACGCGATCAGCTGCGCCTTCGTGATGCCCTGTTCGGGATAGAGCACCTTGTCGAGATTCGTCAGCTCGAAGCCGAGTGGTAGCTGCTTGACGAGCGCGGCGACGTCACCGGCAGTCTGCGCGCGAATGCTCGGTTCGGCGCCGCGGGTTTTGCGCGCGCGCTTGGCTGCTTCGTTCGCGAGCTGGACGTTGCGGTAGAGATTCTTGCGCGGATTCTCTTCGTTCGCGGGCTGGTGCTTGGCGACGGCTGCAATGCGCGCGGCTCGCTTCTCGAGCACAGTCGGTTCGTGCGCGCGATCGCTGTGCCACACGCGATCGCTCTCGGCTGCGATCTCGTCGAGCGTTCGCCCGCTGATCACGCTCTCGGGACGCGACTCGACAATGTCGACGTTTTCGTTCGCAGCCTCGTCGCGACTCTTGAACAGCAGCCAGCCCTCTTGCTTGCCCTGCGGCTTGGTGCGGATGAGATGCCACTTGCCGTGCAGCTTCTTGCCGTCGAGCGTGAACGTCAGCCGGCCCTTGCGCATCGCTTCGCGCGGATCACCCTCGGGCTGCCAGCGTCCGTGATCCCAGACGCTCACCGTGCCGCCGCCGTACTCGCCCTTCGGAATGACGCCTTCGAAATCGCCGTAGTCGAGCGGGTGATCCTCGGTGCGAACGGCGAGTCGTTTCTCGCTCGGTGACAGGCTCGGGCCTTTTGGCACCGACCACGAGAGCAACACGCCGTCGAGCTCGAGTCGGAAATCGTAGTGCAGTCGGCGCGCAGCGTGCTGCTGGATGACGTAGAGGCTTCCGCGGGTGCTCGGTGCGCGCGTACCGCTCGGCTCAGCGGTCTTCGTGAAATCACGCATCGACCGGTACTTGGCGAGCTTCTCGGCAGCTCCGCGACGAGCCATACCCGCACACCTTGCAGAGTCAGTGCCACGCGCGCGCGGCCTGCGAGATGCACGGAAGCACTGCGTGGCGCGCGCGTATATCGGCACCAGCGGCTGGGTCTACGCCGGTTGGCGCGAGCATCTCTATGCCGACACGCCGACGAAGAAGTGGCTCGCGGTCGCATCGCGCGCATTCGATGCGCTCGAGATCAACGGTTCGTTCTACACGCAGATCAAGCCCGAGACGTATCAGCGCTGGTACGAGGAAACGCCGGAAGCGTTTCGATTCGCGCTGAAAGGCCATCGCTTCGTTACCCACTACAAGCGACTGCGCGACTGTCGCGACTCGATCATTCGCCTCCGCGACCAGGTGCAGCCGCTGCGCGAAAAGCTCGCCGCCGTGGTCTGGCAGCTGCCGAGCAACTTCGAGTGCAACGTCGAGCGGCTCGCGGACTTCATGCGCGCGCTCACCGCATGGCGCGACGTTCGGCATGCGCTCGAGCTGCGCCATCGCTCGTGGTTCGTGCCCGAAGTCGCCGACGTGCTCCGCGCAAACCACATCGCAGTGTGCATGAGCGACGCGCCCGACTTTCCGATCTGGCGCGAGGTGACGAGCGATCTTGTTTACGTGCGATTGCACGGCCACACTCGCAAGTACGCTTCGAGCTACAGCGAGCAGAGCCTGCGTGCATGGGCTTCCGCTACGCAGCGCTGGCTCGCGCAGGGTCGTGACGTCCACGTGTACTTCGACAACGACGCCGAGGGGCACGCCGTGCGGAACGCGTTGCGGTTTCAGGAGCTCGTCGCGGGGACGCCGAGGCGAGCTACGCCAGCGGTCGAATGCGTTCGGCCAGCTCGGCGGGCGGCAGCGCGTTCAAGACCTGTCGCTTCCGGATCCTCGCGCGCCTCGCCATGGCGACGGCCCACCGCACGGCCGCAATCCCCCGCGTCGAGTGGGCGTCGCTCGATAGCACGAACCGGATCCCCCGGGCGGCGGCCTTCCTCGCGTTGATCGGATCGAGGTCGAGGCGATACGGATCGCCGTTGATCTCGATGGCCGCACGCGACTCGGCGATCGCGTCGAAGACTTCGTCGATGCGCACCGCGATCGGATCGCGCCGCAGCACGAGCCGGCCAAGCGCGTGGCCCCAGATCTTGAAATACGGCTGGCGCATCACGGTGACGAGCCGTTTCGTCATCGCATCCTCGTCCGCCTTGTAGCGCTGGTGCACGCTCGCGATCACGAGATCGAGCTCGGGCAGAATCTCGGCAGGCACGTCGACGCTGCCGTCGGGAAGGATGTCCCCTTCGGTACCGCGCAGGATCTTGACCGGCGGATTCTCGAGCGCCGCGATCTCGGCGTGCTGCTTGCGCAGCGCTTCCGCGTCGAGGCCGCCGGCGTACGTCGCCGCCGCGCTGTGATCGGTGATCGTGATGCCCTGCATGCCGAGCTCGGCGGCCGCTGCGGCCATCTCCGCAATCGAGTGCTTTCCATCGCTGTAGGTCGTGTGACAGTGGAACGCCGTCGTCACATCGGCGAGCGTGACCAGATCCGTGAAGTCGTCGCCTGCGTCCGCGGCGGCAAGCTCGTCGGTGGCGTCGCGCACTTCCGGCGGCAAGAACGGCAAGCCGAGCGCGCGGTAGACGTCGACCTCGTCGGGCGCGTCGAGCGCAGTGAGCACGACGCCACGAGCCTGCGCACGCGCCTCCAGCTGCGCAACGTGCTCCGGCGATCCGGTCGCGCAGATCAGCGCCCAGCCGAAGTGCGCCTTTGTCGCGAAATGGATCTCGCACCGCATGCCGTTCGCGAGCCGCGCGGCGAGGACGTCGTTGGTTCGATCGACGGACGTGACGAGTCCGTAGTTCGCGATCCGATCGATCACCGCGTCGCGATGGTCGGTCTCGATCGCGAACGCCAGGTGCTCGACGATCTCGCACCAGCGCCGGACCTGGCCCGCGATCTCGACGCGGATCGCCGCATCGTGCGCGCGCAGATAGCTCGCGAGTGACTCCGCATGCTGTTCGGCATCGATGTGGATCTCGCGGCTGCCGCGTGTGCGCCGCTCATCGATCGCCTTCAGGATCTTCTGCTCGCTCAGCTTGCCGAAGCCCTTGAGCTCGCGCAGCGCGCCGGCCTTCGCGGCGGCAGCGACCGCATCGAGATCCACGGGCGCGAGCGCCTGGTGTATCGCTCGTGCCTTCTGGACACCGACCGACGGCAGCTGTGCAAGCTCGACGATCACGGCTGGCCACTTCGCGCGCAACGTCTCGAGCAGCGTGCTGGAGCCGCGCCGCGCCAGATCACCGACGGTGCGCGCGATCGATGGCCCGATGCCGGGCAGCTCCTCGAGCCGGCCCTCGTCGAGTAGCCGATGCAGACCCTTTGCCGCCTCGATCGAGCGCGCGGCTTTGTCGTACGCGATCGCGCGATGGCGATCGCCGTCGAGATCGAAGTAGACCGCGATCTCGCGAAGCTGCGCTGCGATCACGGTCGGCTCCATACCTGCGGTGTAGCAGGTTACGGTAGCGACGTGCAGCGTGCGGGGTCTGCTCGCTCGTGATCGGATCGAACAAACCGACTCGTGCGCGTGCGGATGCCTTAGCGGCGAATGCCAGCGTCGCCGCGCGGCCCGCCGATGATGCCGCCGTCGCGAATCGGTAGCGGAGTCGGCGTACCTCCGTCGGCGCGCGGCACGATCGAGCCGGCATCACGCGGTGGCGCGATCGAGATGCCGCCATCCATGCGCGGTCCCGTCGGCGGCGGCGGAGGTGCGCCCGGCGCCGTCGGCGTCTGCATCGGCATGATTGTCGATGGTGCCGTCGCCGCCTGCATCGGCATCATGCTCGGCGGCGCGGTCGGTGCCGGCATCGGTCCCGGCGCTGGTGCCGGCGTCGCGGGTGGCGGCGCTGGCGTTGCGGGAGGCGCCCCTGGCGCCGGCCCCGGCGGAATCGGCGTTGCGGGCGGCGGTTGCGGTTCCGGTTGCGTGGGCGTCGGCGTCGCCGGTGGATTGGCCGGTGTGGCGGGCGGCGTTCCCGG
The DNA here is from genome assembly GCA_036274355.1 of Kofleriaceae bacterium. Taxonomy (GTDB): domain Bacteria; phylum Myxococcota_A; class Polyangia; order Haliangiales; family Haliangiaceae; genus JABFXX01. The sequence continues at coordinate 13,430 of DASUFX010000315.1, forward strand.
CGCGGGTGGTGGATTCGTCGGATTCGTCGGCGTTGGTTGCGGCGGATTCGCAGGTTGCTGCGGATTCGTCGGTTGCTGCGGATTCGTCGGCGCTGGTGTCGGCGTCGGCGTCGGCGTTGCCGGCGGATTTTCCACGGGCGGCGTCGTCGGCGTGATCGGGATGTTCGGCGGGATGTACGGTGCGGGTGTCGTTCCGTATCCACCGGCACCAACCGGCACCGTCACCGGTTCGCCTGGATGTGCTTCGCCGGTCGGCTCGACGGGTTCTTCCGGCGGTCGCACCGGCGTCAACGTCACCACGGGCTCGACGGGCGGTGGTGGTGTGTACGCCGCGTCGGGCGGCGACACGCTCGGGTTCGCCGGGTACTGTGCCGTCGAGCGCCCGAGCTCCGGTACTGGATAGTTGCCGTTGTCGCGCGCGTGGACGCACGCTGCTGCCACCGCACTCGCGGTGAGCAGCGCGCCGAGCAGCACGCGAAGGGTATGGGCCTTCGTCATGGCGAGTGCAGAGGCTGCGAAGCCCGTGCCGCTGGCAGATTTGCTATGCGTCGTCGGATTCCGTGCGCCGTGGTCACGACGCGACGTGATGCGACGCGCCCGCTGGTCTGGTACGCGACTCGCAGTACCGCGATGCATGCCTGCTCGCGCTATCGACACAGCAACGATCGCGTTCGGTCTCGTCTCGATTCCGGTGAAGATCTATTCGACGAGCGAGCCCACGCACGAGATTCACTTTCATCTTATCCACGAGGGCTGCGGCGAACGACTCAAGCAGCAATACGTGTGTCCACGTCACGGTGTGGTCGAGCGCGACGAAATGACTAAAGGCTTCGAGCTCACGAAGGGCAATTTCGTCGAGCTCGAGAAAGACGAGCTCAAGGCACTCGAGGCTGTCGCGAGCGACGAGATCGCGATTCGCGAATTCGTGCCGGCGTCCGCGATCGATCCGATCTTTGTCGATCGCACGTACTACCTCGGCCCCGACAAGGGCGGCGATCGCGCGTATGCGCTGCTGCGCGATGCACTCGAAGATGCCGAGCTCGTCGGCGTCGCGGCGTACTCGGCGCGGGGCAAGCAATACATCACGATGGTGCGGCCGTTCGAAGACGGCCTCGCGATGCACCAACTACGTTACGCCGATGAAGTGAAACCGTGGAGCGAGGTGCCGCTCGGCAAGCTGCCGAAGGCCGCAGCATCCGAGCTCAAGCTCGCATCGCAGATCATCGATCAGCTCCAGCACGAAACGTTCGACGCGAGCCAGTACGAGGACGAAGTCAAAGACCGCGTGCGCAAGCTGATCGCGAAGAAGGCGAAGGGTGGCGAGATCGTCGCGGCACCGGAAGCGCCGAAGGCTGTGGTCACCGATCTGATGGAGGCCCTCAAAGCGTCGCTCGCAGGGGCGGGGAAAGCGCCGGCGCCCGAAGAACGCGTTTCTGTCGTGCGTGACGGCAAACGCGCGGGCGAGTCGCATCGCGGCCACGCACGAGCGAAACGATCGTCACGGTCGCGGCCGCATGCGAGCCGGGCGCGAAGCTCGCGGTCGCACGCAAAGCGTGCACACCGTTAACGCGGCGCGTTCTTGATCGTCGGCGCGTCGAGGCCACCTGCATCCGGGACCGGCGGTAAGTCGACCACGTCAGACACGCCGGCATCCGTCGGCATGTTCGTCGGTGGCGGTGCGGGC
>DASUFX010000316.1:0-8912 GCA_036274355.1 Kofleriaceae bacterium
TGATCGCTGCCTCGGGGACCTGCGCCGATGGATACGCGAGGATCGTGCCGTCACGCGTGAACACGACACTGCGTGCGCCCGCGAGCGGCGGCTGCCGGAGCAGCGCGGAGAGCTCGGCCGCGTCGTAGTCGAGCACGAGGACAGCAGCGACCTCGCCGGTCGGCGTGAGCACAGGTTCTGCAACCGTGACACCGGTCTTGCCGGACGACGAGAACACGCGCGGTGGCAGCCAGACGCGCTTCTTCGCCTTCACGGCCTCGATGTAGTACGGGCGGGTGCGCGGATCGTAATCGCTGATCTCGACGTCGCCCATCTGCTTCGTGTCGCCGTCGATGATCTCGAAGCTCGTGCGCGTCGTCTGGGTGTCACCCACCCGTGTCTCTTGCACACGCGTTTCCTTGGGGTGCTCCTTGTCGCGGAACGTCTGCCACATGACGCCGATCGGAAACACGATGCTCGCGTTCGTCACGGGCCGGCCGATGACGATGTCGTGCAAGCGCGATAGCGCATCCTGCGTCGGCATCGCCGAGTTCGCGAGGCCACTCATCATCTTGAACACCGGATCGGCCTGATCGACGGCGGACTCGACGTCACCGCGCACGGCCTGTGCGGTCGCGACGCACTGATTCTTCGCCATGTTCTCGGCGGTGTCCTGCGTCGCGCGCCGACCGAGCAGCATCACCGTGACGCCGGCCGCGATCACGAGCGCGGGCAGAATCACGAGCACGGCCGCGGGCGACGCGAACAAGCGTGCGATGCGCGCCACGGGTGGTGCACGATCGCCACTCGTCAGCCCGGAAGCCGGCACGGCCGCGTCACCCACGCCGCGATGTTACCTGATTACTCGGCGCGCATTGGCCACACGCGCCATGCGACACCACCCTCATCGTCGCGCACGACAACCACAAGCTCGCCCGCGGGCTTGTCGTCGGGAGCAACGTGCACGAATGCGGTCGCCTCGTCGTCCTGGAACAGCGTGCCGACGGAGGTGAGCCAGTTCACGCGCATGCCTTGCGCAAGGACGGTCAGGTAGACATCGCGATCGAGCGGCACCACGACCTCGTCACCGGCGGGCGCGCCGTCGATCGTCACCGGCGGTACTACCGGATTCTCCGACGGCTCGCCGAGCCACACGGTCTTCTTCACGCGCACCGGATCCGGCGCGTCGCGATCGGTCGAGCGCGGAAACGTGAGCAGCACCTCGACCGGCACCGGTGCATCCTCGGGCAAGCCGAGCGCGGGTCGGGCCGAGGCGAGCACCTGCGCGTCGGGTGCGGTCAGCGTCCACGCGCCGTCGTGCTGCGACAGATACGCCGCGAAGCGCGCCGAGCCGACCTCGGCGGTGAGCGGATTCTCGATCGAGACGCCGCGTCCCGCATGCGCTACCAGCGCGTCGAGGTTCGTCGCATCACCCGAGCGGACACGCGGTGGGGTCGCGCGCGCGACGACGACGTGATCGTGATCGAGCTGCCAGCGCGCATCGATCTCGTCGAAGCAACCGCCCCAAACGACAACCGTGAGAGCCACGAGCAGCCACACCGAGTGCTTCAAAACTCACCTCGTAGTCCCGCGGTAGGCAGGATCGGCAGCGTGCGAAATGCTGCGCGCTGCGTGTAGTCGAAGCCGTAGTAGTAGCCGACGACGGTGTCGTTCAAGTACACGTTCTGCACGTCGAGGAACTTCGTGATCTTCACCGGTCCCCAGTGCGTCGTGCGATCGATGCGGATATCGAGCTGGTGGTGCATCGGCGCGCGCTCCGAGTTCACCGCGCCGTAGACCGGGATGTAGAGGTTCGCGTCGCTGTCGTAGATCGCGTCGTCGACCGGCGTCGTCGGCAAACCGGAATGCAGCCGAAACCGCGCGCCGAACTGCCAGCGCTTGTAGCGATAGCTCGCCGCAGCGTTGAGGCTGTGCGGTTGGTCGTAGTCGAACAGCCGCACGGTGCCACCGGGTAGATCGACGCGCGTCGAGTGCGAGTACGCGTAGGTGAGCCAGCCGAACCATGGGCCGCGCGTCAGCGTGCCGAGCAGCTCGCCTCCATACGTCGCACCGCGACCCTCGTTGCCGAGCTCGCCCATCGCGTCGCGCGTGATGAGGTTCGTCCGTTGTGTGTAGTAGAGCGAGCCTTGCAGGCGGAGACCGGCGAGCGGCTCGTAGAGCACGCCGCCCATCAGCTGATGCGAGCGCTCCGCCTTCAGCGCAGGATCGAGCAGCTCGGTCTGGTGCTCGGCAGGCCGGCTGTAATAGCCGCCCGACACGCGCGCGACGAGCTTCGGCGCGAGCTTGATCTGCAACTCGCCGCGCGGCTGCACCGCGAGATCGTCAGCACGCGTGTACGCGTCGACGCGCAGGCCGACGTTGAACCGCACGCGTTCGTCGAGCGCCGCCTTCATCGATGTCCAGCCGGCGACGTTGCCGGTGTCGACATGGCCGACGTAGCTCGTCGAGACGTCCATCGGATCATCGCTCGTCGGTGGTTCACCTTCGCGCGGCTCGCGGGGCGCGGCGATGTCGATGCGATGGCGCGTTGTCACGGCCTCGACGCCGGTACGCCATTCGATCTCGCGCAGGCCCGCCCATGCGGTCGCGGTGCGGCTGACCTCGGCGCGCGTCGTCAGTGCCGGCGACGTGACGTCGAGGTGCTGGTAGAGCCCGCGCTCGAACGTCTCCTGGGTCGCGATGCCCGATACCGCGAGCTTCGCGGTCAGTGGACCGTCGTGATAGTGCGCGGACGCGCTCAGTCGCGCGAACCGGCCGCGGTTCAAGAACCGCTTGTCGGGATTCTCGTCGCGGCTCGCGTATAGCTCCATCGCGTCGTCGGAACCGAGCCCCGACAGGCGCAGCGTCCACTTGTCGGTGAGCGTGTAGTCGACGCGCAGCTGGGCGTCGTAGAAGCGCGGCACCGTCGTCAGCGACAGATCGAGATCGTCGGGGAGCAGCAGAGGCAGCAGCAGATCGATCGCCGACCGCCGCATCGCGATCATGTAGTGGCCGTGATGAAACGAGCCCTGGCCGAGAATCCCGAGCTCGCCGGCGGACGTCTCGAACTGCTGGCCGCGTTTCGCGTCGCCGGCGCGCGTCGTCAGCGACACGATGCCGCTCGTCGCGCGGCCGTACGCCACGTCGAATCCACCCGGCACGTACTCGAGCGAATCGATCGCGTCGCTCGGCACGACCGAACGAAAGCCGACGTAGTGATAGAGCATCGGCACTTCAAAATCGTCGATCAGGATCTTCGAGTCCTGCGGCGACGAACCGCGGATTACGACGCCCGACTCGCCGAGCGGCAGCGGGTAGCTCGCGACACCGGGCATCGCCGACAGTGTTTGCATCACGTCGTTGCGCGCGCCCGGCATGCGCTGCAGCGTTTCGCGATCGAGCGTCGTCGCGCCTTGCGCCTGCGGCGGTCGCTCGCCTTTGACTTCGATCGTCTCGTTCGTCTGCGCGTCAGCGAGCAGCACGATGTCACCGGCGCTTTCGCTCGCGGTGCCGAGTCCCGCGCCGTAGCCGTCCTCGAGCACGACGAGCGATGCACCGGGCGCGACGCCGGTCAGCACGTAGCGGCCTTGCGCGTCGGTCGTCACGCTCGTGGTCGCGCCTTCAACGGACACGGTCGCGCCGCGCAGCGGATTTCCTTGCCCGTCGACGACGCGGCCATGTACCGACGCAGGATCTGCAGCGGCAACGCGAGCCACGAGCACGATGGCAGCCCCCCAACGCAAGCGATGCACTGTGACTCACCCGTGGGCCACGACAACCGTGAAATTGCTACGAAAAATCCCTCGAAGATTTTCGGTCACGAAACGCGCGCACCGCCGCACTAGACGGCATGCACGCACGATCGCTTTGCTTCGCCGCGACGCTGTTGTTCAGCGGACTTGCTCACGCCGACGATAGCGACACCCACATCCGCGCCGCCTACGCGGCGAACGGCGATGTCGCGCGGCTGACCGTCACGAACGGCGGCAAGAAGCCGTGTGTGAAGATCGATCTCAAAGGGAAAGGTAAAGAGATCTACGGCGGCGAAGCAGCCGCGACGATCGAAGCAGGTCACGGCCTCGTCGTGATCGCGGTGTCGATCGATTCCGAGAAGAAGCCGTTCCAGATCGTCACGCTCAAGGATGGCAAGCTGAGCACTCCGGTCGGCCTCGCACGGCCGGCGAAGCGCGAGAACTATCCGTTCGCGGTCGCGGCAACACCGACGCCCGACGGCTTCACCGTGTTCTTCCAGGAAGTCGAGACCGCGAACCCGAACGAAGCACACACGTACCTCGTCGAGCTCGACAAGGACGGCGCGGTGACGAAGGAACCGACCGAAGTGCAGATACCGTGGGCGCTCGCCGCGGCCGCGTGGAACGGCAACGGCTATCACCTCGGTCTGTTCTACACGGGCGGTGGCGGCGTCACGCTCTCGATGGTGTCGACGAGCGCAGACGGCTCGCCGCAGCAGCATCCCGACTGGGCGACGCCCGCCGGCATGATCACGGACGTGCACCTCGTCGCGAACGGCAAGTCGATCCGCGCGTACTACCGCGGCATGGGCGATCGGCTCTACGAGACCGACGTCAGCAAGATCGGCCAGTGGGGACAGGTCTCGCAGAAGGCGAAGGACCTCGGCGCGCTGTCGGCGAGCCAGGCGATCGCGATCAGCGCGAAGGGCGCAGTGACGAAGGTCAAAGCGAAGTAAGTTGACTCGCCGTCTGGAGCCCTGATGCGGAACGAGCTAAGTCGCGACGCTGCATGCCGTAATAAACGGCACGACAGCGTCACCGGTTCCATCTAGCGTCCTTTACAGAGCCCGCGGAAGTGGTTCGCGGAGCGAAGACGACTTTAGGAGGACAGCTCATGAATACAAGGCGATTCAGCCTCACCGTAATCCTCACGATGATGATAATCACATTCAGAATTAGGACATCGGTGGCAGACGATTCACATGTTGCCAGTGTCGCCGGTAATTGCCAGCCCGATCACAATGCTTCAGATATCGGCACGTACAACGTAGTAAATGGGGTTATTACAGTTTCGAGTCCCAGCATCTTCTACTGCTCAGTTCCACTCGCAAAAATCGGGACAATTTACGCACTTCGACTAACCGCCTCAGGAAACGCGCACGAGGTCAGCGCCAAGCTAATTAGATGGAGCAAGGGCGATGGATCGACCTGGGAGATGGGAACCATTTCTTCGTCCGGTTCCGGCGTACAGGGAATTCTTCAAGGTATCAGCCCAGAGACGTATGACCCCACGACATACAATTACTACTTTCAAGTCACCATTAGCGACAGCGCAGGAGTCTTCTACGGGCTAGAAATGATCGGAACCGCAACCGACACTGCCCCGCATGCTTATCAAACCGTGGCCTCGGCGTGCCAGCCAGAACCAAATACGATCGACAGCGGTCGATACTTGGTCAGCAGCGGCGGAACCGTTACGTTCAAGGGCAGTGCCACGGGAACGATCAAGATGTATTGCCAGATTCCTACCAAGGCACCCATGTTTCCTTGGTCACAGTTTCGCGTCTATTACAAGAACAATAGCAGCACGTCCTACATCAAGGCATCGCTTATAAAGATGAACCGATCAGGTGGAACAAGAACCGCTCTGGCCACTGTCAACTCTCAAAGCGGCACAAACGATAATGCATTCCGATCGGTATCAACTCCTACTCCATCGGAAGATATGGACATGAATGTATACTACTACTACATAGTTCTCGAAATCAGCAGAACTTCATCGACACAAACCCCGAAGGCATATGCGCTTACAATCGACAACTAGATGGAGAGAACCATGAAACGATTTCTACTGGCTATCATCCTACTCGTCGGGACCGCGAAGGTGTCGAATGCTGAGCGCCTGCTCTTCACGGGCAACTCGTGCGCGCCGACCGACTTTGACTATTACTTCAATACATTCAGGGTGCTAAGCACCGCTTCGGACATCTTCAAGTGGAAGCCCGATTTGACTGGGACCATGAATCTGACTTGTCCGATTCCGCACACACTCTCGTCATCGCCGACTACGTTAACAATCTATTTCGTCAACGATGATGATTGCCCGTTGTGTGGCACTGAAGCGATTACTGTCAACTACGTCAAGATGAGCAGAACTACTGGAGCGGTTACTACCGTTGCGTCAGTTTCTAGTACGTCCAGTCCTGTCGTGGGTTCAGCCTTCACTTCGGTGTCCACAACGTTCTCAGACACGTACGACACCGGCAGCTATATCTATTTCCTGTATGTATATATGGCTAGAAATACAAGTCTCAACGATCAAATGCTATTCGGTGGGGAGCTATTTTAGCAGTCGCTTAGGAAGACGCGCTGCGTACGAAGAGCTTCTAAGCAACGCTTCGCACCAATTGTTCCTTGGTTGCTGACCACGCGAACCGACCGTGGTGTGTCACGCACTATCGCCGACCTCGTTTGGCGACGGATGCGCTTGGCCAGGTCGACCCGTACTGTGAGTGCTGAATGGCGACGTGCGGGCGCGTCGGCGCGTCGGCGCGTCGCCGCGTCGCCGCGTCGCTCACGACGGGCTCGGAGACCACGCTCGGCGTGATCTTCCTGCCGCAGGTCGTCGCGATGATCCACCTCTACAACTAAGCGTGGTACCACCACGCGGTGGACCACGCGAACGTCGCGTCCGCCGTCGTCACGCACTATCGCCGTGACCGCCGCGACCTCCCGTGGCGGCGCACGCGCGATCCGTACGCGATCTGGGTCAGCGAGATCATGCTGCAACAGACGCGCGTCGCCACCGTGATCCCGTACTGGGAGCGCTGGATGGCGAAGTTTCCGACGGTGCGCGCGCTCGCGGCCGCGCCGCTCGACGACGTGCTCGCCGCGTGGGCCGGCCTCGGCTACTACTCGCGCGCGCGCAACCTGCACGCGGGCGCACAGGCACTGGCAATCGCGGGCGAGCTGCCGAAGAGCGCGAGCGAGCTGCGAGCCGTGCGCGGCATCGGGCCGTACACTGCAGGTGCAATCGCATCGATCGCGTACGGTGAACGCACGCCGCTTGTCGATGGCAACGTCGCGCGGGTGCTCGCGCGCTTGTTCGCGATCACCGACGACATCAAGTCGACCGCCGGTCAGAAGCTGCTGTGGCAGCGTGCCGGCGCGCTGATGGCGGCGCTGCCCAGCGACCACGCGCCCGGCGATCTCAATCAAGGCCTCATGGAGCTCGGCGCCACGCTGTGCTCGCCGACGTCGCCGCGGTGCCTGCTCTGCCCGCTCGCCGCCCAGTGCGAAGCCGCGCGCACCGGCCGCCAGGACGAGCTGCCGGTCGTCGCGGCACGGAAGAAGGAAAGCGAGCTGCCGATACTCGCGCGCGCCGCGCTGTGGATGGCGGATGGTGATCGCGTCGTGCTCGCGCGCCGTGCCCCCGACGGTCTGTTCGGCGGGTTGTGGGAGCTGCCGCAGGGCGCGTCTCGAATAGAGATCACCAAGGCTCTCGGCGTTACAGCCGATGCGACCGCGGTCGCGTATCACGACCAAACGCTGAGCCACCGCCGCCTGCGCATCGCAGTGTTCCGTGCGAGCGTGCCGCGCCGGCTTGTCGCAACCGCGGTTCCGGGCTACGACGCTATATCGCTCGTCGAGCGCGCAACTGCCAAAGCACTCGGCATTGCTGCCGCCACTGCTGCGATACTCTCGAAGTACGAGGATAGTCCATGGAGCTCGATCCCAAAGCGCTCGCTCTCTTCACCGAGGGCTACGAAAAGATCATCGAAGGCCTCAACCACCTCGGGTTCGACACGAGCGACGACAACTTCGTCGACACGGCGAAGCGCGCGGCGAAAGGGCTCCACGAGCTCGTCCACGACCAGAAGCAAGTAAGGCCCGCCGTCGAGGCGCTGCTCGCGAAGACGTTTCCGGCGAAGTACACCGAGATGGTGATCAGCAAGCACAACACCGCGTTCGGTGTGTGCCCGCACCACCTGCTGCCCGTCGTCTATCGCATCTCGATGGCGTATATCCCGACCGAGAAGGTGCTCGGGCTCTCGAAGCTCACGCGGCTCGCGCGCCTCATTGCCCGCGGCCCACGCCTGCAGGAGGACCTCACCCACGAGCTCGCCGACATCCTGCACGAGGATCTGGCGAGCCAGGGGTCGGCGGTCTACATCGAAGGTCTGCACATGTGCATGGCGGCGCGCGGCGTCGGTGCACACGAAGCGCGGCTCGTAACGAGCGGAGTTCGCGGCGTGTTCCTGGAGCTGGCGACGCGGGAAGAGTTCATCAAGCTCGTCATCGCACCGCAGACGACGGTGCTCTGATCACGGTATCTTCGCCGTACGGATGCGCTGCGCGTTGTTGCATGGGTTTGCGGGAGATCCGGCGGCCTGGGACGAGGTGATCGACGCCTGGTCGCTCCGTGAGGCGCCGATCGCAGTCGCTCTGCCCGGACACGGCGGCGGACCCGTCCTCGATACCTGGGAGGACAACCTGAACGTCGTCGCAGGCGCAGTTGTCGGCTGCGATGTCGTCGTCGGCTACTCGCTCGGCGCGCGCGTCGCGCTCGGCCTCGTCGCGGGTGGTCGTGCAGCACATGGCGTGTTCATCGGCGTCAACCCTGGCATCAACGACAGCGAGCGCGCACAGCGCCGCGAGTTCGACGCCGCATGGACGCGCTTGCTCCGCTCGAGCGGCATCGAAGCGTTCCATGAAGCGTGGATGCAGCAACCGCTGTTCGCGACGCAAAGCCGGGTCCAGACCGACAAGCTCGAGCGACGGCGCCAGCGCCGGCTCAAGCTCGATGCCGAACAGCTCGCGCGCAGCCTCGAGGTGATGGGCATCGCGAACATGCCCGACTACTGGGGCGCGATCCCAGCGCACCGCGATCGGATCGCACTGATCGCAGGCGCCGACGATCCGAAGTACGTCGCAATCTCGTCGGGCCTGCCGTGCGCGTCG
>DASUFX010000317.1:0-10493 GCA_036274355.1 Kofleriaceae bacterium
GGCGACGAGCGTACCGGTCGATCCGTACGCCGAGCCCGCCCCGCCGGCAGCCGCTGGGGAAGGTGGAGTGCGCGTGGCTGCCGCGCCGAGCGAGCCGGCCCCGGCCCCGCCGGCCCCGATCGTCGATAGCGGCACCCCGGAGGACCCCTACGGCGGCGACCCCGGTATCCGTGCGTTTGCCGAGGCGGTCGGCGCGACGCCCGCCCCTGCGCCTGCGGCGCCCGCCGCGGTACCCGCCCCGGTGCCCGCCCCAAAGCCGGCGCAGGTGAAGACCAAGGCGAAGGCGAAAGCGGCCCCGGCCCCCGACGCAGCTGCTGCGCTGGCGGCAGCCGCCACGGGTGACGCGACGGTCGAGGTCCCGGCCGCAGCGCCCCCGCCGGGCGCGCCCCCGCCTGGTGCGATCGTGCTGGCCCGCGCCGACCTCGATGCGGCGCTCGCCAACTTCAGCAAGCTCGCGGCCTCGTTCCACGCCACGTTCACGGCCGAGGGCCTGCGCATGGACACGATCAACGACGGCACCCTGCTGGCGAAGGCCGGCCTGCACAAGGGCGACGTGGTGACGGCGGTCGATGGCCGCCCGCTGCGCTCGCTCGATGATGCCGCGAACCTCTACGCGCGCTCGTCGACGGTGCGCTCGGCCACCGTGCAGGTGCTGCGCGGCGGCAAGCCCACCACGCTGCGCGTCGCAATTCAGTAACCACGCGACTGCCGATGGCGGCAGCGCGCCGCGCTGGTTTACGATGGGGCCGTGGGAGCGGTTCGGCTCGAGCTACGGCTCAACAGCCAGTCTGAGTGGATCAAGATCTTCGATCCGCGCGACTGGACCGTCTTCGTGCCGACCGACGAGCCGATCGAAAACGGTACCCAGCTCCGCGTCGATCTCGATGTCGGGGGCTGGGTCGTTCAATTGCGCGGTGCCGTCGTCGGCACGCGTGAAGATCCGAACGGCATCGTCGTCGCGCTGTCGGGTACCGAGCGCGAGAAGATCAATTACCTGAACGGCTTCGTACGCGGCGGTCTGCTCAACCTGCGCCGCAAGAATCGGCTTCCGATCAAGCTGCAGGTCACCTACGGCGCGATCGAAGGCCCCGCGAAGACGTTCACGAAGGACATCAACGAAGAAGGCCTGTTCTTGTTCACCGACAAGCCGCTGCCTGAAACGTCGCAGGTTCACATGCTCGTGACCGTGCCGGGCAAGTCGCAGCCGCTGTCGCTGATGGGCAAGGTCTCGCACACGATCCTCGCACAGGACGAAGAGCCGCCCGGCATGGGAATCGTGTTCGATCTCGATGAAGCGCAACGTGAGGCGCTCGTCGCTGTGATCAAAGAGCTCGAAGAGCTGCTCGAGAAGAATCAGCTGCCAGAAGAGTAGATCGGCAGCAGATCGCCGGGCCGCTGCTAAGTTGCCTTGCTGCCTGGCGGATGTCACCGTGTGCCGTGGCACGCAGACCACGCGCGGCTCCAGTTCCGCCGGTTACCTGGCGGGATGGCGTGCACCTGACCGGGACGCCGATCTGGTGCGACGCTCGGCGGCGCCGTGACGTTTGCTTCGTGTCGAGCGCGGACCGCGTCGTGCGCGCGGGCCACGGCCAGCTCATCGCGACGCCTACGACGATCGCGCTGATCGCCGGACGCGATAGTGGTCATCTCGCGGTCCCACTGCGCCGGCCGTTCACGCTCGGCACGCTGCGTCTCGAGCTGATTCCATCCGGCCGCACGTTCGGCGCCGCGGCACTGCATGTCGACACCGGCATGCGCACGGTGCTGTACGCCGGTGCGATTCGCACGACCGGAGCGAGCGAGGCCGCTGACGTGCGAGCCGCGGATGCGATCGTGGTAGGCGCGCCGATCGGCGAGTCGCAGCATCGCGTGCCCAAGCTCGACGACGTTGTCGATCAGCTGAGCACGTGGGTACGCAAGCAACTCGCAGCGGCGAAGGTGCCGGTGCTCGTCGTCGATACCGCGCTCGATGGCGTCGAGGTCGCTAGCAAGCTCGTCGCTGGCGGAATCGCGGTGACTGCGACGAAGTCCGTGCGCGATGCAGCGGGCGTGATCAGCGGCGCACCTGCGCTGGCCGCGCCCGGTAAACCACCGTCGGTGATCATCCGTGCCGAGACCGATCGCGTGCGCGTCGCGGCGGCCACTGCCGCGAATGCGCTCGTATCGGTGCGAGCCGTCGAGCCGGAGGACGGTTGGCACGCAACGTTCGCGTGGCCATTCGCGGCGAGCCGCGACCAGCTGCTCGGCTGGATCGAGCAAACACGCGCCAAGCATGTGTTTGTCACCGGCGCATGTGCCGAAACCATCGTCGCCGCGCTTGGTGCGAAAGGTCACGTGCTCGGACCGCCGCAACAGATGGCATTGTTCTCGTCATGAGGAGTGTCGTCATCGCCAATCGCCGCGACGGCGGCTGGTGGTGGCGACTGCCGCTCGTCGCGCTGATCTGGCTCTTGCTCGCGACACCGATCATCGGCGGCAGCGTCGTCGTGTTCACGCTGCGCAGCTGGGCGCGCGACGTGCCGGAGGTCCCCGACCTCGCGGCGTGGCGCGCGGACGCGCACCAGACGTCGCTGATCGTGGCCGCCGACGGCTCGCACCTCGCCGAGCTGCCGTTTCGCGACGAGCACGTCGTCGGCCATCGCACGCTCGTCACGCTCGACGCGCTGCCGCCGCAGTTGATCGAGGCCGTGCTCGCGGCCGAGGACGTGCGGTTCTTCTCGCATCACGGCGTCGATTACCGCGCAGTGACGCGTGCCGCGTGGGCGAACTACAAGGCCGAGCGCGTCGTCGAAGGCGCATCGACGATCACGCAACAGGTTGCACGGAATCTGTTGCCGGTCGAGATCGGCAAGGAGCGCAGCGCGCGCCGCAAGGTGCGCGAGGCGTTGCTCGCGCGTCGCATCGAGCAGCGCTGGACCAAGCGCGAGATCCTCGAGGTGTACTTGAGCTACGTGTTCCTCGGCCAAGGCGCGTACGGCATGGCCGCGGGCGCGAACGCGTACTTCGATCTGCCTGTCAGCCAGCTCGATCTCGCGCAGGTCGCGCTCCTCGCGGGGCTCATCCAGGCACCGAGCCGGCTCGATCCGTTTCATCATCCCGACGCCGCACGCGATCGCCGCAACGAGATCCTCGCTCGCATGGCGCGTGCGAAGCTGATCGACGAGCCGACGCGTGCGCGCGCTGCGGCCGCGCCAATCGAAGTGCGCCGTCCGCATCCGAGCTACGGCACGCGCGTCGCCTGGTACACCGAGGCCGTGCGCCAGCTCGTCGACGGCGCGTTTCCCGACGAGAGTAGACGCGGTGGCCTCGTGATCGAAACGGCCGCACTGCCCGCGCTCGGCACGCAGCTGCAAGCAGACGTCGTCGCTCATGCCGAGAGCTGGAAGCACGACAAGCACGTGCCGCAGGTCGGCGCGCTGCTCTGGGACTACCGCACCGGCTATGTCGAAGCGCTCGTCGGTGGTCGTGAGTGGGGCACCGACAAGTTCGATCGCATGATGCAGAGTTGTCGCCAGCCGGGTTCGGCGTGGAAGCCGCTCGTCTACGGCGCGGCGCTCGAGAGTGGCGCGATCACACCGGGCACCGCGCTGCGCGATGCGCCGATCGCCGAATACGACGAGGCGACGAACACGCACTGGAAACCGAAATCCGGAAATCAGTTTCGCGGCGTCGTGCTCGCGCAGGACGCGTTCGCTGCGTCGCTCAACGCACCCGCAATCGACGTATTCGATCGCGTCGGCGCCGACAACGTGATCCGCTTCGCGCGCAGGCTCGGCATCACGAGCGACCTCGCGGAAGTGCGGCCGATGGCGCTCGGTGCATCGTGCGTGAAGCCGATCGAGCTCGCGCGCGTGTACGCGGTGATCGCGCGGCGCGGCTGGGCGATTGCACCACGGCTCGCGGTGCGCGTGCGGCGTGGCGACACCGTGTTGTTCGACGCGACCGTGCCCGAGGATCCGTGGCTCGACGGCGCGCGTCGCTACGATCGAATCGCGGCGACGGCCGGTCTCGACGCAGCAGAACGCAATCAAGCCACTGGCAGCCAGTTGATCCAGGAGCCGATCGCATTCCAGCTGATCGACATGATGCGTGCGGTTGTCGAGCGCGGCACGTCGACGGCCGCGCGCAGTCTCGGTCGCGATGCGGCCGGCAAGACCGGCACGACGAACGACAACACCGACGCGTGGTTCATCGGCTACACCGGCCGCTTGCTCGGCGCGGTGTGGATCGGTTTTGACGATCCAGCGACGAAGCTCGGCAAAGATGGCGATGGCGCGCACGCTGCGTTGCCGCTGTGGCTGCGTGCGATACGCGCAGCAGAAGCTGATCGTCCAAAGCTCGCGTTGCCCGGTGACGCTCCCGCTGGCATGCAACGTGCGACGATCGATCGCGAGAGTGGCCTACTTGCCGCACCAGGTGCTCCAGGTCTCACGCTGTGGTTTAGAGACGGCACTGCACCGACGGAAATCAGCGGCAATCCAGGTACATCACCGACGGACTTCGGACGTTCGTCACGCGAGTTCTAGCGAGAAGCGCGTTAGCTTTCGGGATGCAGAAGACTCCTCTTATTGCACTCGTTCTGTTCGCTGCGTGTGGTGATGACCCGGTCAACTACTCGGCGCCGGTCGGCATCGAGCTCAAGGCGAAGTCGGGTGACGTCGCGAACGACGCGATCACCGAGGACAAGGGCATCACAACAGAGAGCAGTAATCCGTACGGGGCGTTCGTCACCGAAGCGAAGAACCGCATCGGACACGACCCGAGCAACATCGTGCTCGACACACTGACACTGACGCTCGGCGGGCAATCGACCGGTGTCACGGTGCTCGAACAGGTCGTGACCGGCGACGTGGTCGTAAAGTTCCTGACCAACGATACGAACAACACGTTCGTGGTCGGGCATTTTGCCAGCCCGACCGGTCCAGGCCCGGTCGACGGCGACGAAAGCTTCGATATGGCAGCGGACGTTGGCGATCAGGACATCGCCAAAATCCTCGGCGGCAGCTTCCACGTCGTCATCAGCGCAACGCCGGCCACGGATTTTGCTACCAAGGGGGCAGAAGCCTCGCTGGAACTGAAGTTTACATTCAGCGCGTTTGAATGACGCAGGCGCCCTCGGGCGACCCATGGTGCTATGCTGCTTCCGATGTTTGGCATCGGCGGCAGCGAGATCCTCGTGATCTTGGTAGTCGCGCTCCTATTTTTGGGGCCCGACAAGCTGCCTGATGCTGCCAAGACGATCAGTAAGGGCATCCGCGATCTGAAGAAGCAGTCGCGCGCGCTCCAGCAGACGATCGAAAGCGACGAGAAGATCGGCGGCGCGATTCGCGACCTCAAGAGCGCGTTGCGCGGCGAGGAAGCACCTCGTCCGGTCCGCATCCAGCCGCAGGCCAAACCCGCGGAGCTCGAGACGCCAGCGGACGAGCCGGTGGCAGCCATCGAGGAGGCGAAGCCGTCTCTGACGCTGCCTGCCACCGCTGGTGAGCCCGATGTCGACGCGCCCGCTGAGGACCACGACGACGACATCGGCTCGTTGATCAAGCCGGCGAGCGGCACGGTTGCGAAGTCCGACGTCCAACCTGCCGGCGACGAGCCCAAGCAGAAGCATGGCTAAGCCGGCACGCGCAACGACGGACGAAGGCGAGTCCGAGTCCGACGCTCCCGACGAGCTGGACGGCGGCCGCATGCCGTTTCTCAAGCACCTCGCGGAGCTCCGCGATCGCGTGCGCAACGCGGCGATCGCGTTCATCGTCGCGTTCCTCGCGTGCTGGTATTTCGCGAAGGACATCTTCGCGTGGTTACGCGCGCCGCTGTTCGACATCTGGGCCCAGCACTGCGATGTCAAAGAGGACCCGAGCTGCATCGGTCACGGCCTGCTCGAGGCCGGCAAGAGCTGGGGCCCGCCGAAGATGATCTACACGGGCCTGACCCAACCGTTCTGGGTCGACATGTCCGTCGCCATGTGGGCGGGCATCTTCGTGGCGTCGCCGTTCATCTTCCACCAGATCTGGAAGTTCATCGCGCCCGGCCTCTACAAGCGCGAGCGCAAGGTCGGCGTCGTGTTCGCGGTCTCGTCGGCGATCTTCTTCGTCACCGGTGCGCTGTTCTGCTTCTACTTCGCGCTGCCGAAGCTCTACAACTTCCTGCTCTCGTACAACACGCGAAATCTGCTGTCGCTGCCGAACATCCAGGAGTACCTGGATCTCACGCGCGACTCGATGCTCGCGTTCGGCGCGATCTTCGAGCTGCCGCTGCTCATCTACTTCCTCGCGATGGTCGGGCTCGTCACGCACCGCTCGCTGTGGAAGTTCAGCCGGTGGTTCATGGTGCTCGCGTTCATCATCGGCGCGATCCTGACGCCCGGCCCCGACATCGTGTCGCAGTTCATGATGGCGCTGCCGATGATCGCGCTCTACAACATCTCGATCCTGCTCGCGTGGCGCGTCACGGCCAAACGCGAGAAGGCCGCCGCCGAGCAGCGCGCCCGCGAAGACGCCGGCTAATCAAAGTTGTCCCACGAGACTTTCTTGAACCAGGCGAACGCGATGCCGCCGCCCACGAGCGCCCAGATCGCGAGCGCGATGATCGCGGCGTTGCGCTGCTCGCCCTTCTTCGCCTCGAGCTGATCGGTGCGCATGCGATCGAGCGTCGCGTAGACCTCTGCCGTATCGGCGAGCTGCTGCGCGGCGAGCACCTTGTTGTCGATCTCTTTGTACGCCGACTTCTCTCGCATCGACGCGACGAGGTGCGCCGGCACGAAGCCGATCAGCACCGCGAGCAGCACACCGGCGGCAAACCGCGCACGCGGATCGGCGAGTGGGCCGAGCTTGCTCGACTTCACGACCGCAGCGGGCTCGCTCGGCTGCTGCAGCGACGGTTGTGATTTGCGCGCCGCGGGCTCGGATTGCGGGCGTGCCAGCTTGTCCGACGACGCGCGCGGCGATTCATCCGGCACCGGCGTGCTCGGCCGCTTCTTCGCGGTCTGCTCTTTCTCGTCGGACGCGATGTCGACCTTGAATTCTTCGCCCTGCTGATCGGGCGGCGCGAACATGTCGAGCGGTTCGTCCTTCGGCTTCTCGGCCTTCGCTTTCGCCTTAGGTTTCTCCGGCGCCGGGCCGATGCTCGCTGGCAACGCACTCTCCGGTGGCGCAAACGAAACGTCGCCTTTGGGCTGCTCGTCGGCGCCATCCACCGACGAGAGCGAGAACGAAAGGCCGTCGCCCGCGAGCGCACCGAGATTCGCTGCCGGCGTCTCACCCGAGAAGGCGGCAGACAAACCGCTCTGGTACTGCGGCGTGCCCGATGGTGGCGTAGCCGGCTTCGCTGCTGCGGGTTTTGGAGGCAGCACCGGCGTACCCGCGACGGGTGTGGCAGGACGGACAGCGGGAAATGGCAGGGGCGTGTTTTTCTGCGAGTTCTGCGCAGTCGCCTCTTCGATCACGCAGCGCGCCCCGAGAATCTCGAGGTCGCGGCGATATTTCTCCGCGGTTTCTCGATCGGTGTTGCCCTTGACGCGAAAGCGGCCTTTTTGCAGGCGCGCATGTAGGTCAGCGGCCCCCAGGCCGTAGTGCTTGGCGATCGCCTCGGCGAGACGCGCGACGCCCGCAGGCGTGGCGTCCGTCGCTCCCTCGACGAACACGTGAAATGCCATCTAGGCCCATCATCGCATAGGACGAGGGGAGATCTCTCCCGCGATCACAAAGTTGCGCAGCGCGATCAACGACCCTCAGGATGAATCATGCACGTCGGCATCAAGCGTCCTAAGATCTCATGGTCTAGCCGCCGCATCCGCCTCGGAGTCGCACACCATGGCGCTCCCTCGGCGTGGACCGCACCGGTGAAGGACGTCGCGCAAGATCGCAAGCACCCGAAGAAGGGACGACGCTAGCCAGTTTCAGCTACGCTCTCCGCGTGCAGTGGGTGCTGCTCGCGGTCGTCGTGGTCTCGGCCTGCCGGGCCGATGATCCCTTCGTCTGCGCAAGCGACGGCGAGTGTCGTCGCAACGGCATGACCGGTACGTGTGAAGCGAGCAGCAACTGCAGCTTCCCGGACATCGATTGCCCGACGGGTCGTCGTTACGACGAGCTCGCGACGCAATCCGGTCAGTGCGTGCTCGACGACGATCAGGACATGATCGCCGACGACGGCGACAACTGTCCGACGATCCCGAATCCCGACCAGTTCGACGAGGACAAGGACGGCGTCGGCGACATCTGCGATCCGTGCCCGGTATTCGCGATGAACCGCGACGACGATGGTGACGGCGTCGGCAATCTCTGCGATCCGCGCCCCGATACACCGGGCGATCAGATCGTGTTCTTCGAAGGCTTCCACACGCCGCTGCCCGTGGAGTGGAGCGTGACCGGTGCCGCCGTGATCGAGAACGATGGCCTCACGCTCCAGAATATGAGCCAAGCGTCGCTGCCGATCGCACCGAGCGGAAACCAAACGTTGATCGCGAGCGCGAAGATGCCATCGACCTCGCTTGGCACCTGGTTCGTCGGCTTGCCGTTCCAGGACAACGTCGGCGGCGCCTACTGCCAGCTGACAACCGAGAAGCTGCGGCTCTATTCCGTTGCCACCGTCGACACGTTGCTCGGCGAGGCCGCGTTCGCCGCGAAGATCAACACGGCGTACACGCTCGCGATCCAGAAGACGGGCCAGCAGACGACGTGCAGCGCGCGAGGAACACCAACCGCGCCACCGGTTTCGGTGAGCGGCACGCCGATGACGACGCCGACAATGCCGACGATCAAGATCGGCTGCGATGCCAGCACCCACTTCGCGTGGGTGATGGTCGTCGCGAACAACTAGGGTGCGTCGTCTTCGGGCGGCGGCACTTTCGCCGACGCCTCGTCGAAGCCTTCGCGTGCGCGCGCGTTGTCGGGATCGAGCTGGAGCGCTCTCTTGAAGTTGTCGGCAGCGACGCTGTTGTTGCCGCTGTTGAGGTACGCCTCGCCGAGCAGTGTGAACACGCGCGAGCTCTTCGGTGCGAGCTTTGCCGCTTTCTTGAGGTGCGCGATCGCGTCGCCGAACAGGCCCTGGCGCAGCGCGATCTCGCCCATGCCGATCGTCGCACCGACATGCTTCGGATCGAGCTCGAGCGCCTTCTTGAAGCTCGCCGCAGCGCCTGCCGTGTCACCACTGCCAAGCTGCTGCTGGCCGACGTTCGCGTAGAATTCGGCCTTCTTGTCGGCACCCGCGCCATCGGGTGGCGGCGTGTCGCTGCTCGTGCCGTACGGATCCTGCGGACCGTCGACACCGCTGACGCCCGTCGGCGTCGGCGTCGTGGTGGTCGGCGTCACGACCGTCGTCGTCGGTGTATTCGCAGGCGTGGTGGTCGTCGGGAACCACGCGCCACCGGGGCGACGCGACGCGGTGTCATCGCTGTCGATCTTCGCGTTGCCAGTCTTGCCCGTTTTCTTGGGCGTCGTCGACGACGTGTCCTTCTTCGCGTCCTTCGTCGCGGGCTGCGCCTTCGCCGCAACGACCGGCTGGATCGCGATCGGTGCCGGTGCGGGTTGTGGCGGCGCGATGATCTCGCTCGGCGGCACGTCACCGGTCGGCGGTGGCGGCGACGGCTCGGCGACCGCAGTCGTTTTCTTCGGCGTGTCACCGTCACGCGTGAGCGCAAACGCGATCGTGCCACCGACGAGCGCGAGCGCGACGAGCACACCGGCCACGAGTGGCCAGCGACGGCGCTGCATCATCGTCTCGTCGTACAGCGACATGTCCGTCGTGCTCGGCGAGATCAGCTTGCGCGAGCGGATGTTGTCGGCTTCTTCGGAGGCGCTCTCGCCTTCTTCGAACCACGCAGCGCTATCGCTCGGACCTGCGGCGTTGCTCTGCCGCTTGCGACCAGCCGGCAGCGCTTCGACCGGACCGCTCGGCGTCTTCGGGCGCATCGGTTCCGGCGGCGGCGCCGTCGGCGTCTTGGCGCGAGGCTCGATGAGGCCCGTGACGGGCGCTTGCACCTCGGGGACGACGGGCACACCGACTTGCGGCGTTCCGGTGCGGCGGCGCTCTTCCGACGGCGTCTCGACCGGAAGCTGCGGCAGCGGGCCTTCGATGTGGCCCTTCATCGTCTGCTTGTTGACGACTTGCTGCGGCTGCGGCGGCAGCGCGGGCTGCGCAGGCGGAATCGGCTCGAGATGACCTTTCATCGTCTCTTTGCCGAGCACCGGCGTATCGACCGGCGCGGGAATGCCCATCTTCTGCATCACGCGCGACACGCTCGGCGGCGGGATGCTCTCGCGGCGACGCGCGATCTCGTCCTCCATCACCTCGCCGGTGTCGATGCCGCGACGGAGCGCCTCGACAAGACGTGTCGTCGTCGCAAATCGATTGTCTGGATCCTTCGCGAGCATCTTCGCGACGGCGGCTTCCATCCACAGCGGCACGCCCGGACGACGCGTCGGCAGCGGCGCGGGAATCTCGGTGACCTGCTTCGACAGGATGTCGAATACGCGATTGCCGGTGAACGGCGGCGCACC